>CALRVU010000287.1:0-5179 GCA_943371685.1 Bordetella parapertussis
CCAGGCCAAGTCTGTACCTGCGGGCGACCTCGGCTTTCATGCTGGCGTGACCGTGCCCGGCGATTCAGGCGCTGCGGCTTCCCGCCGCCAGTGCCACCATCCGTACCAGGCGTTGACCCAGTAGACGCCATAGAGAGCGGCCGTCAACCACAGTCCGCGCGACGCGAACAAGGGCACCGACAGGGTGTTGACGGCGAGCCACCAAGGCCAAGTCTGCAGCTTGCGCTGCATGAGCAGGCATTGGGCGACCACGCTCAGAGCGAGAACGCCTGCGTCGACAAAGGGCATGAAGGCATCGGTAAAGCGATGCAGCAGCCAGCCATAGACCAGCGTGACGGTGAGCGCTGCGGCGGCCATCCATGCCAACGGCTTCGGTGCCACGCGCGTGATGCGGCGCGGAGCGGCACCCCGGCGCTGACGCCACTGCGCCCATCCAATGATGCTGGTGAAAAAGAAGAACACCTGCAGGGTGGCATCAGCATAGAGCTGGCTCTGGAAGAACTGGACGCCAAACAGCACGCACCCGAGCAGGCCTGTGGTCCATGTATGCGCGCTGTTGCGTGCGGCCAGCCAGATTGAAAACGCCGTCACGAGGTTGGCCGCGATCTCAATCGCACTCATCGGGCGACAGGCTTCTCGGTCAGGGCCAGGAAGTGGTCGAGCATGTGGAAATGGTCGTCGTGGAAGAGTTCCTCCATCGAAAGCAAACGCTCGACCGGCACCCACTCGACTGATTGAGCGTCGTCGTCTGCACGGACTTCGGGCAACTCCCGGTCGCCCAGATCGAAGAAATGGGCGTGGGTGATGGTCCGACCGCGCAAGCTGCGGTCGGGATGGTCGAAGACTGCCGTTTCGCGCAAGCTGCGGCGCATGGTGTCGTCCAGCAGTTTGAGGTGTGTCTCTTCCTCCAGCTCGCGCAAGGCAGACTGATAGGCCGTTTCTCTGGCTTCGATGAATCCGCCAGGGACGGCATGCAAGCCCTTGCCTGGCGCCTTGCCACGTCGGATGAGCAGGATGTGCCCAGCACAGCGCACGACGGCGTCGACCGTCACGAAGACAGGCGCATAGGGCGCTGCGGCCCAAGCCTGCTTGTAGCGGCGCAGCATCCGCCACTCCTCTGCCAGGTCGGCAAAGCAGGGCAAGGCTGACCAGGCGCGCATGAATGCCAAGGTGGTCGGGGGCGCCTGCTCGGTCATGGCGGCCAGGGTGGCATCGAGTGTCTCCGGCTGGGCGCTGAACCAGGCGTCGCGAAGATGGGTTCCGTCAGCGGACGTCTGGCGCTCCACGGCGGTCAATGACCATCCGGGAAAGCCTTGCAGGTAAGTGCTGGTGGCATCCTTGAAGTGCCCGACCAGCATGACGTTCGTGGGCTGCTGGCATGCGGCCGATACGCCCTCTCGAACGGCGTTCACCCATCGGGCTTCGTCGTAGTAGTCGCGCACGGGCAGAAACTGCACACGCGCTCGTTCGTCCTGGGACAGCGCCAGACGGATCATTTCTGCCCGTTCGGACCAAGTCAGGGGATTCTTCGGAGTTCGGGCCTGGAAGGCCGATCCGATGACCACGATGCACTGTGGCGACAGTTCCAGCGCCCGGCGCAACAAGGCCAGGTGAGCCCGATGAAAGGGCTGGAAGCGCCCGACAAGAACAGAGACATGGATGGACACGGCAATTCCTTCAGACGAGCTTGGCGGCGATGGGCATCTGGCGCCCGGTTCCAAATGCCCGGGGCCTCAAGCGGATGATGGGCGGGGCCTGACGGCGCTTGTACTCATTGCGCGCGATCATCGAACGGATTCGTTCTACCAGTGCCTTGCCAGCCGACTCCTTCCGGAGCTGCTCGACAAAGGCATGCGAAGCTTCGTACTCCATCGGGTTCAACCGTCTACCCTCGATCAGGAGTTTGAGGATTTCATCGAGCACCGGATAGGGCGGCAAGCTGTCGGTATCGCGCTGACCAGGGGCGAGTTCGGCGGAAGGCGCTTTGTCGATGATGGACTGCGGAATCAGCTCGCGTCCTGCAGATTCATTGACATGCCGGGCCAGTGCAAACACTTCGGTCTTGTAGAGGTCGCCGATCAGGCCGAGACCCCCGTTCGTGTCGCCGTACAGGGTGCAATAGCCGACAGAGATCTCTGACTTGTTGCCTGTGGTGAGGAGAAGGTGGCCGAAGCTGTTGGAGTACTCCATCAGCACGGTTCCCCGCACGCGCGCCTGCAAGTTCTCCAGCGGCAGCCCCGACAAGGGCCGGGCCATGTGGGCCTCGAACGCCGCGCTGAAGCTGTTGACGATGTCCGCGATGGGGTGCGTGATGAGTTCGACGCCCAGCGTGCGACACAGCGTGATCGAGTCGTCCACCGAGCCCGCGGACGAGAACCTGGAAGGCATGGTGATGGCAGAGACGTTGTGCGCGCCGAGTGCTTCCACGGCGAGGGCCAGGGTCAGCGCGCTGTCGATGCCGCCCGATGAGCCGATCACAGCGGTCTGGAATCCGCAGCGCCGGGCGTAGTCGCGCAAGCCGAGAACGATCTGCGCCCTGTAGAAGGCCATGGTGGAAAGCCCCACGGGATTGACGGCGGGCAGAGCGGCACCGTCTGCGGCTCTGAAACGACCTTGATCAAAGCTGAGCGTCCGCACGTCTTCCACAAATCGCTGGGACTCGAAGCAGACGGTGCCATCCGCCGTGACGGCGAAGGAGGCGCCGTCGTAGACCAGTTGGTCCTGTCCACCGATCTGGTTGACGTACAAGAGCGGCAGATGATGTCGGCGGCAGGCCTTGGCAAAGACCTGATGGCGCAGTTCGCGCTTGCCAATGTTGGAGGGGCTTGCGTTGATGGAGACGATCAGGTCGGGTGCGGAATCGGCCAGTCGGCGGAAGGGGTTGATGGCGTAGTCTGCGCCGTCATCGTTCCAGCCGTCTTCGCAGATCATCACGCCGATTCGCGCTGCGCCGATGCGCAGTACCTTGGCCACATCGGAGCCGGGTTCGAAGTGGCGGCGGTCGTCAAAGATGTTGTAGGTGGGCAAGAGCTGCTTGGCATACCGAAGCACGACCTCTCCAGCCTTGAGAACCAGCAAGACGTTCTCCAGTGGCTTGCCCGGGCCCTCTCGCGTGAGTGGCGCCCCCAGCATCCAGTGCAGTTGCGGGAGTTGTCGCGATGCTTGTGCCAAGGCCATCAAGCCGAGATCGATCCGTTCGAGGAAGGCCGGCTCGTCAAGCAGGTCACCCGGGTAGTAGCCGGTCAGCGACAGTTCGGAGAACACGACGAGTTCGGCACCTTCCAGCGCCGCCTGCCGAGCCGCGGTGATCATCTTCTGGGCATTGCCTTCGATGTCGCCGACGGTGTAGTTGAGTTGGGCGAGCGTGATCAGCACGGTCAGATCTGCTTCACGTTGAAGACTTGGCGGAGGTAGGCCAGAAAGGTTTCGTCTCTGCAGAGTGTCTTGCCTGGTGAGTCAGAGAGTTTGGCCACCGGTTCCCCGTTGCAGCGCACCAGCTTCATGACGATGTTGAGAGGCGTGAGGCCGACATCGTTGCTCAGGTTGGTACCGATCCCGAAGCCGAGTTGAGTGCGGTCAGCGAAATGTCGATAGATGTCCAGGGCCGTGGGCAGATCGAGACCATCCGAGAACACCAGGCGCTTGGTGTGGGTGCTGATGCGCAGCTTGTCGTAGTGGGCCAGCGCCTTTTCTCCCCATTCAATCGGGTCGCCGGAGTCATGGCGGAGTCCGTCGAACAGCTTGGCGAAGTAGAGGTCGAAGTCGGCAAGGAATGCGTCCATGCCGACCACATCCGTCAGGGCGATTCCCAGGTCGCCTCGGTACTCCTGGACCCAGTCTTCAAGTGCAGCCTTCTGGAAGTCGCGCAGCCTGACATTGAGGGCTTGATAGGACTGGAGATACTCGTGTGCCATGGTGCCGATGGCCACCAGGCCCAGCGTCCGAGCCAGATGCAAGTTGGATGTGCCCTTGAAATGGTCGCCGGCGTCAGCTTGCAGGCGGCGCACGACCTCCGCCTGCCATGCCCCTGAGTAGCGCCTGCGCACTCCGAAGTCGAAGAACTCGAAGGGGTGCGTGCGGGCCGTCTCGTCGCCGAAGCTGCGCAGCAACTCGATCTTTGCCTGGAGCCGCTTCCGCCCCTCGGACAGCGCGGCGTTCGCATCGAAACGGCGGAAGTACAGCTCGTTGACGATGGCCAGCACATAGATCTCGAAGCCCATCACATGCACTTGAGGACCGGCCGCGGTGATGATCAGTTGCTCCCCATCGGCGCGAGCTGAGATGAAGCGACGCTGGAATCGGAAGATGCGGAGGAAGTCGACGAAGTCGGACTTGACGTAGCGCAGTCCGCCGAGATAGGTCAGCTCTTCTTCCGTGAGTGCCAGAGAACACAGGTGATCAAGTTGCTCGTTCACCTCCAGCAGCAACTCGCTCAGAGGAAACGTGGGTGCATTCCGGCAGACGAACTGGTACTCGGCCTGCGCCTCAGGGTTCCGGTGCAGCATGGCCTGCCACATCGTGAACTTGTAGAGGTCGGTGTCCAGCAGACTGTGAATGACGGGGATCATGGCGTGAGTCTTTCAGCGAGCGATGCTGGCTTGAATGAGTGGAAGTACTTCGGCAGCAGTGGACAGCCTGACGCCGAGCCCTTGCATTTCCGCGAGGAAGGCATCGTGCTGTGCCGCGAAGCCAGTGACCGGGCTCATGCAGTCGGTCAGCAAGACGACGCGCTCGGGGCGCCCGCTCGGTAGATTGGCGACAATGTGCTCCGTGGTTGCACGAACGCAGTGGCTGCTGGCTTCGCCTGCGATGAGCAGCATATCTGCACGGTCAAGCCTGGCGATGAGCGCCGAGTTGAGTTGCGTGTGCGGGTCCTCGGTGTCCGGGACCTCTGCTTGCACGGCGCTGTAGTGCTCCGTCCAGGGGTTCTCACCCTTGGTGACCTTGCTCACTGTTCGCAGCCACTGTTCCTCCCATTGGTTGTAGGCCGCGCGCAGGTCGGCATGAACGTTGTGGCCCCAGCTGCCGATCTCGCAATGCACCGGCCAGACCATCAAGGTGTAGCGGCCCCGCGCCTCCAGTTCATCCAGGTAGGCCAGCGTACGGGGCAACGCGTCGCTGCTGCAGGGTTGGAACTCGCCAGCACGCACCTGAGACGCTGAGATCGTGGTGAACGGCA
>CALRVU010000288.1:0-5173 GCA_943371685.1 Bordetella parapertussis
GACCGACGGCTGCGCAGCCTGGAAGACCTGCAGCGCGAACTGGCGCTGCCCGTGCTGGGGCGAGCCTCATGAATGCATCCCAGGATGACACCGCACTGAGCCTGTCCCAGCGCATGGGCCAGGCCTTCCTGGACTCGGGCAAACTGAGCCAGGCCGACATTGAAGACATCGTGCGCTTGCAGGCCCGGGTGCAGATCCGCTTCGGCGAAGCCGCCGTCCGTCTGGGCTACCTGACCGAGGCCGATGTGGAGCAGGTGCTGGCCCGTCAGTTCAACTACCAGACGGCCAGCAACACCGAGTTCCCCGACCACCCGATCGACCACCAGCTGCTGATCGCCCACAAGCCGCAAAGCCCGCAGGCCGAGGCGATGCGCCGCTTCCGGGCCGAGGTGATGCTGCGGCTGGATGGCTCCGGAAGGGCCGAGGGCGCCCGTCTGGCGGTGGTCAGCCCCGACGAAGGCGATGGCCGCAGCCATGTGGCCGCCAGCCTGGCCATTGCCCTGGCCCAGCAGCACATCAAGACCCTGCTGATCGACGCCAATCTGCGCAAGCCACGCCTGCACCAGTGTTTCGAGCTGGACAACAAGACCGGCCTGTCGTCGATGCTGGCCGGCCGCAGCGAGCCCAGCATGGCCAGTGGCGTGCCGGTGATGGCCGATCTGCGGGTGCTGACCTCGGGCCCGGTGCCACCCAACCCGATCGAGATCCTCAGCGGACCTGGGTTCGGGCGCCTGCTGGAGCAACTGGCCGGCGAAGTCCAGGTGATCGTGCTCGACACGCCCGCCATGGCCCAGGGCGCTGATGCCCAGGTCATCTCGCAGGCTTGCGGTCAGGCCGTGCTGGTGGGCCGCGAGGGCCGTACCCGGGTGGCGGCGCTCCAGCATGCGCTGGACGACCTGGCCTCGGCCCGGGTGCAGGTGCTGGGCAGCTTCTACAACAACCCGCAGCGGCTGGCAGCCACCGGCCCGGCCTGGTTGCAAGGCTTGCGGGCCGCCTTGCGCCGGGCCCGCGGGTGAGCCGGCCGCTGCTGAGGAAATCGGCCGCCTCCCTGCTCGACCAGGTGGCGCTCAGCGGCCTGAACTTCGTCATCGGCCTGATCCTGATCCGCTGGGTCAGCAAGGCAGACTATGGCCTCTACACCACCCTGTTCGCGGCCGGCATCCTGGCCACGACCTTTCTGGATGCGCTGATCGGCACCTCGGTGACGACCTTGTCAGCCCGACTGCCGGCCCATGAACGCCTGAGCTACGCAGCCCGTGCCTTGCGCCTGCACCTGCTGGCCAGCCTGGGACTGGGGCTGCTGTTTGCACTTTCGGCCATCGGCCTGCTGGCCGAGGCCCACCTGCCCACGCCCGAGCTGCTGAGCACGAGCGCGGCCTTCGGCGCCTATGTCGTCACGCTGGGCGCCCGAGAGTTCTGCCGCACCGCGCACTTCATTGAGGGCCAACCGGGCAACGTGCTGCAGATCGACGCGGTGTTTGTGCTGGCCACCCTGCTGGCCGGTTTGGCACTGGCCCAGCTGGGTGCCCCCAGCCTGGCCGAGGTGCTGACCACGCTGGCCGCTGCCAACCTGCTGGCGAGCGCCCGTCCCGTCTGGCGGCTGGTGCAGCTGCGCCTGCAAGCCCGAGCCGACCTGCCGCCAAACCCACCGGCTCCGCTGCGGCAGGGTTCATCGGCCGCGCTGCTGCGCCAGCTCTGGCCGCTCAGCCGATGGGCGCTGCCCGGTGCGCTGATCGGCTGGCTATGCAACTACAGCTACCTGTACTTTGCCGGCGCCCTGCTCGGCCTGACGGCCTCGGCCGACCTGAACGCTGCGCGGATCCTGTTGATCCCGATCGGGCTGATGGGCGTGGCCTGGTCGCGGGTGGCCCGGCCAATGGCAGGGCAGCTGATTGCCCAGCAGGAGTGGCCGGGCTTGAGCCGGCTGGCACGTCAGTCGCTGCTCGGCATCGAGGGCGTGACCTGGCTCTATGTGCTGCTGCTGGGCCTGGCCTTCCCTTGGCTGGCCAGCCACCTGCTGGGCGACAAGTACCGCAATGTCGAGCCCCTGCTTTGGCTCTGGGGCGTCTATTTCTCGATCAATGCGGCGCGCACCATCGGCACCACCTGGCTGGCCGCTTTCGGCGCCTTCAAGCCCCTGTTCTGGCTGAGCCTGGGCTCGTTCGGCGTGTTGTGCGCGGCGCTGGCCTGGCTGATGCCACGCCACGGTGCGGCCGGCGCCATCATGGCGCTGATCCTGATCGAGGCCCTGGAGCTGATCGTCAGCTGGGCCTGGCTGCTGCCCCGGGCGCGCAAGGCGATGCAGGCGGCCGGCGACCCGCGTTGATCTCGGTCGCGCTGTCGCACTGCACAAAGTTCGGTCGATGCCGCACTTGTCGCGCGTGATTCACGGGCCGAGTCGTCGCACAATCGCGCCCATGCTCAAAAAAGTCACCCTCATCGGCGCCCCCACCGACATCGGTGCGGGTGCGCGCGGCGCCAGCATGGGGCCAGAAGCCCTGCGCGTGGCCAACCTCGGCGCCATGCTCGAGAGCCACGGCCTGGAAGTGCAGGACCGCGGCAACCTGATCGGGCCGGCCAACCCCTGGCAGCCTCCGGTCAACGGCTACCGGCACTTGCCCGAGGTCACGGTCTGGAACCAGCTGGTGCATGACGCCGTGTATGCCGAGCTCAGTGCCGGGCGCATGCCCATCCTGCTGGGCGGCGATCATTGCCTGGGTCTGGGCTCGATCAGCGCCGTGGCGCGCCACTGCCGCGACACCGGCAAGAAGCTGCGCATCCTCTGGCTCGACGCCCACGCCGACTTCAACACCAGCGAGCTGACGCCCAGCGGCAACATCCACGGCATGCCGGTGGCCTGCCTGTGCGGCCACGGCCCCAAGGAGCTGATCGAGATCGGTGGCCAGGTGCCGGCAATCAATCCGAAGTGGATCCGCCAGATCGGCATCCGCAGCGTGGACGCCGGCGAGAAGCGCTTTGTCCACCAAGTCGGCCTGGAAGTGTTCGACATGCGCTACATCGACGAGATGGGCATGCGCCACGCCATGGAGCTGGCCCTGGCCACGCTGGACGCCAACACCCACCTGCATGTCAGCTTCGACGTCGACTTCCTCGACCCGGACATCGCCCCCGGCGTGGGCACCACCGTGCCCGGCGGCCCGACCTATCGCGAAGCCCAGCTGTGCATGGAGATGATCGCCGACACCGGCCGCATGGCCAGCCTGGATGTGATGGAGCTGAACCCCGCGCTCGACATCCGCAACAAGACGGCTGACGTGGCGGTGGACCTGATCGAGAGCCTGTTCGGCAAGAGCACCCTGATGCGCACTTGAGCGCTGTTCTACAAACTCTGGGAGTGGATTCCTTGAAGATTCGACATGGGACGGGTGCCAGCCGCCGCGTCATGGCGCTGGCACTGATCGCCGCCTTGGCCGGCTGCGGCGGCGGTGACGCCGGAGACAGCAACAGCTACAACACGCAGGCCGCCTGGACATCCCTGAGCACCGAGGCCCGCACCCTCAACCTGAGCGGCAACTACCAGGGTGTGGCCATGACCATGCGTCTGGTCTACGCCGCGGCCACTTCGGCCAGCGTGAGCCTGAGTGCCGACGTCACCCAGGCGCAGACCGTGACCGCCACGGCGACGATCGCTGGTGAAGCCAACACCAGCAGCACCGCGATGTGGCTGGATGCCCAAGGTCGCTATCTGGGCTCGTCCAGCGCCCTGCCGCTGGAGCCGACGGACGAATGCACCTTGGCGACCAGCAGCCAGTTGCCCCCCACGGCAGCCAGTGTCGGGCAGTCGGGCACCCTGTCCGAAGGGGTGATCCGCGCCGCCTGCACGGTCGGTGCTGCACAGATCGGCACTTACACCATGAAGTGGTCGGTGGAAGCCATCGACGGCAAGACCTGGTTCTGCACCACCTCGGTCAATACCGTGTCGTCCGAGGTGTTCACCGGCAAGGACTGCCATGTGGTGACGCCAGAGGGCAGCCTGGGCGGCGGCGCCCGCTTCACCCTCAAGACCGTGGCCGAAGGCCAGACCCTGGAACTGCTGTTCAAGGGCAGCTGACGATCCAGCCCTCCAGCGGATCCATCTGGGCAGGCAGGCCGAAGCCGGGCTGAGTCTGGGCCCAGGCCGCCTGCATCAGGCACAGCACGGCGTCCAGCCGGTCGCCGCTGGCGTCGGCCGCCAGCGCGTCGCGCTGGGCGTGGCTCAGCCGCAAGCGCAGGCCCAGCCGGCTGCGGCCCTGCTCCAGGGCCTCGATCAGGTCCTTGCGGGCGATCAGGCGCTCGGGCGTCTGCTTGGCCTTGTCGTCGCTCTTGTAGCTGCGCGAGCCCAGCAGCTCCCGGGCCAGCAGGCCGGGATAGGCCTCGAGGGCGATCCGGGACGCCGGGCTGGCCGGCTCGGGCATCAAGCCGGGCAGCCAGGCGCCTGCCGCCCGCAGCAGGGGCACGCCGGCATGCAGCATCCAGGCGACCGGCGGATTGACCCACTTCATGCTGGGCGATGAGCCCGCCGGCCCGTCGCAGGCGCGGTGAGCGAACTTGCCACCCACAGGCCGGGCCGCACAAAACCCCACGAACAGCTCGCGGATGGCCGGCCGGCTCAGGCTGGCGTAGTGGTCCATCAGGGCCGGCCATTCGGTGGGCCAACCCAAGGTGAGCACCAGCTCGCGCGGCAGGCCGAAGGGCAGGTCAAAGCCCCCCAGCCAGGGGCCCGCTTCACTGAGCCAGGCGCCAAAGGCCGGAAGCGACTCCTGCGCCAGCAGCCCGTCGAGCCGAACGGCGGCACCACTGCGCGTGCCCAGCGCCGCGACCACCGGCTTGCGCCGGCTGGGCGCACTCGAGAAATCCACGCCGATCAAGGGGAAACCGGACACGACTGGCGCCACGGTGGCGGGGGCTGATGAGGGCTGTTGCGGCATGGCGGGATTGTCGACGCCCCGCCCAAGCGCGTGCCCGCCTCAGGGTTATCTGCAAAACCGAGCAGAAAAGGCCCGAGGCTGGGACAATGCGCACTCATCGCCGGACCGGGACCCACGCCCTGCCCGGCGCTGCTGCTTTCCAGCCCCTGCTGCCCGCCCGGCCAGCGGCTGTCGATCCTGTTCCTCCAGCCTGCCGTCACGCCGTGTCATCCACCCTTGCCCCTTTGCGTCCCGCCAGTGCCCCC
>CALRVU010000289.1:0-5164 GCA_943371685.1 Bordetella parapertussis
AGTCTTCCACCCGGGCCTGGGTGCCGGTGCGCAGACTGTCCGCCATCACATCCACGCCATGGACGGCTTCTTCCACCGAGAAGCTCTCGGACACCGGTGACTGGGCAATCGCCCGGTGAAACAGGCCCTGGGCCAGCGGGCTGGCCATCAGCAGCAAGACCTGCTGGCCGCCCGCCGACTCGCCGAACACGGTGACGCAATCCGGATGGCCACCGAAGGCGGCAATGTTCTGCTGCACCCAGCGCAGCGCCGCCAGCAGGTCGAGCAAGGCAAAGTTGCCGGACCGCTCCTCGGGCTGCAGATCGGGCTGCTGCTGCAGGGCTGGATGGGTGAACCAGCCGAGCACGCCCAGCCGGTAGTTGACCGTGACCACCACCACGCCGTCGCGGGCGGCCAGGTTGCTGGCCACGTCAAAGGTGTTGGCCGTGCCCACGGCATTGCCACCCCCGTGGATCCAGACCATGACCGGAAGCCGGGCCTGACCCTGAGGGACGGCGTCGGCCGCACAGTGCGGCGCGAACACCGCCAGGTGCAGACAGTCCTCGTCTCCGATGACCTCGCCATAGTGGGCGGGCTCACCCGGCGCCAGCAGGCCGGAAAACTGCGGTGCCAAGGCGCCGTGCTGCAAGGCCGCCAAAGTGCCCTCCCAGGGCAGCGCCGGCTGCGGCGCGCGCCAGCGCCAGGCGCCCACGGGCGGGGCGGCATAGCGCAGGCCGCGCCAGGCGTGGCAGCCATTGGGCTCGACGCGGCCCTCGACCCAGCCCTGGGTCAATTGGCGCCGGCTGTTGGGGTCGGTCAAAGGGGCGACGGCGGTGGCATTCATGGCGGTACTCACTGGCAGAAGATGAACAGAACAGAGGCGCTCAACGGCGCAGGCGGCCGTCGCGCGCGCGCAGGCCCACCTCGACCCGGTCGGCGCCATGGTGGCGGTCGGCGCCAAAGCGCAGGGCAAAGCCACCGAGGCTGAGCTCACCCAAGGCCTCGATCGCCCGGCCCAGGCCCATCGTTTCGGCCCGCGGGCCGGCGCGGCGCCAGGCCTCGACACAGAGCCGCACATGCAGGTAGGCGGCGATGCCCTCAAAGCTCACCGCCTCGGGGCTTCCGAGGGTCTCGACATCGCGCTCGAACTCGCGCACCAGCGGCAGCTGCGACAGCTCGGGGATGGGCACACCGCTGGTGAAGCCCAGGGTGCGATCCCGCAGCAAACGGGTGAGCTGGGTCAGGCTCGGGTTGCACAAGGAGGCCACCAGGCCCGGCAAGCGGCCCAGCGCCGCCGGCGGCAAGCGGCTGAGCGCATCCAGACAGCCGGGGCCCAGCTGCAGCACCAGCGCTTGCGGTGCCTCGCGCAGGGCCGAGGCAAGATCCGCTTCCAGCGCATGCCCATCCACCGCCGTGGCCACGCGGCCCAGGCTCAGGCCACCGGCCTGCAGGGTGTCAAACAGCACCTGCTCGCGGGCCGGCTCCCAGCCGTCGGCCAGCAGCACAGCGCGGCTGATGCCCACCGCCCGCAGTTGCCCGAGCAGGACATGCGACTCGCGCCGATCGTCCGGGCCCAGCGTGTAGACATGGCGCAACCCCGGTTGGCGCAAGGCCAAGGCGCCCGACAGCGGGCCGACCAGCGGCACGCCCTGCTCTTGCGCCGCCTGGGCGGCGGCCAGGCTGGCGGCCTCGCCCATCACGTTGACGATGGCCAGGGCACCATGCTGGCGGGCCAGCAGGCGCACCTGTTCGGCCGTGCGCTGGGGCTCGCCCCGGTCGTCCAGGGTGATCATCTCCAGCGGCCGGCCCAGCACGCCGCCGCGCGCGTTCAGCGCGTCAATCTGGGCGCGCGCACCGGCCATGATCCGGTTGGCCACTGGATAGCCCGGGCCGGTCAGCGGCAGGCTCTGACCCAGCACCCATTTGGCGGACTGAGCCCGGGCCGCCGAGAAGCCGCCAAGGAGCGGGGACAGGCTTGCCGCCGCCAGCAGACGGCGGCGCGCCAGAACAGGCCGGCCCACGTCAGGCCACCACGGGACGAGACGCCGCCGCATCGGCCTGCGCCACCCGCGCCGGCAACAACCAGCAAGCCAGGGCCGGCAACAGGACCAGCGCACCGACCATGTTCCAGACGAACATGAAGGCCAGCAAGATGCCCATGTCGGCCTGGAACTTGATCGGCGAGAAGGCCCAGGTGCCCACGGCCAGTGCCAGCGTCAGACCCGTCAGCAGCACCACGCGGCCGGTGAACTGCAGCGCATGCAGATAAGCCGCCTGCAGGCTGTCGCCCGCGCGCAGCCGGGCCAGCATCACGCTCAGCACATACAGCGCATAGTCCACGCCGATGCCCACCCCCAGTGCGATCACTGGCAAGGTGGCCACCTTCACGCCCATGCCCAGGCCGACCATCAGCGCCTCGCACAAGATGCTGGTGAGCACCAGCGGCAGCACGGCGCAGACCACCGCGCGCCACGAGCGGAAGGTGGCAAAGCAGAGCAGCACCACCGCGCCATAGACCCAGAACAGCATCTCGCGCATGGCTTGCTTGACGACGATGTTGGTGGCGGCATCGATGCCGGCCGAGCCGGCGGCCAGCATCAGGCGCTCGTCAGGGGCGGGGTTGGCAGCTGCAAAGGCCTCCACCGCGTCAACCACGCCGGTCAGCGTCGCGGCCTTGTGGTCCTTCAGGTAGACGTAGAGCGACAGAAAGCTGCAACCCTGGTTGAACAGCTCACGCGGCGCGCGGCTCTGCACCCCGCCCAGGGCAGCGGCATTGGGGAACAGGTCCAGCCACTTCAGCTGGCCCTCGTTGTAGCCCACCATGGCCAGCTTGGACAGCTGGGCCATGGAGTTGGTGGACTCCACCCCGGGCAACTGCTCCAGTTGCCAGGCCAGCCGGTCGACCCGGGCCAGGGTGTCGTAGCGGGTGCACTGGTCTTCGGGCGTGCTGACCATGACAACGAGGATGTCGCTGCTGGCGGCATAGTGCTGGGCCAGGTAGGCGTTGTCACGGTTGTAGCGGCTGTCGGCCCGCAGTTCGGGCGCGCCGGTGTCCAGGTCGCCGATCTGCAGGCGCAGGCTGACCGCAAAGCCACCCACCGCCAGCACCAGGCCTGCCAGCAGCGCCCAGCGCGCCGGGCCAGGCTGGGTGAACCGGGCCAAGCTGACCCACAGACCCTGGCCCTGGCGGGCGGTCATCGTGTTCTCGGGCTGGGCCTCGTCGCTTTCTGCCTGTTGCAGGCTGCGGCGGGCGGCCGCCGGGCTCACGCCCAGGTAACTCAGCAGAATGGGCAGCAGCACCAAGTTGCTGAAGATCAGCACGGCCACGCCAATGCTGGCGATGACGGCCAGGTCCTGGATGACCTGGATCTGGATGATGGCCAGCACGGCAAAACCCACGGCGTCGCACAGCAGCGCGGTCACCCCGGCCACGATCAGGCGGCGGAAGGTGTAGCGCGCGGCCACCACCCGGTGGGTGCCCCGACCGATGTCCTGCATGATGCCGTTCATCTTCTGGGCGCCGTGGCTCATGCCGATGGCAAACACCAGAAACGGCACCAGCACCGAATAGGGATCGAGCGCATAGCCCAGCAAGGCCAGCACGCCCGCCTGCCAGACCACGGCGATCAGCGAGCAGGCCACCACCAGCAAAGTGCTGCGGGCGCAGCGGGTATAGCCATAGAGCACGGCGCCGCAGATCAGCAAGGCCATGCCGAAGAACAGCAGCACCTGCTGCACGCCTTCGATCAGGTCGCCCACCACCTTGGCAAAGCCCACCACATGGATGCGCAGGTGTTCGGTCTGGTACTTGGCGCGCAGGGTCTCGATCTGCTGCGACAGGACCGCGTAGTCCAGCGCCTGGCCGGTGCGTGGATCCTTGTCGAGCAGGGGCACGAAGATGATGCTGGACTGGAAGTCGCCGGCCACCAACTGGCCCACCTCGCCCGATCGCTCCACATTCAGGCGCACCTGGGCCAGGGCCTGATCGGAACCGTCATAGGCATCGCCCATCACGGTGTCGCCGTCCAGGCCGTCCTCGGTCACGGCCACCCAGCGGGTGCTCGAGGTCCAGAGCGACTTCATGAACGGACGGTCCACCCCCGGCAGCAGGAACACCTCGTCATTGAGCTGGCGCAGGGTCTCCAGGTACTTGGCATCAAAGATGCCGGTACCGCCTGCCGGCCCGTCCACCGCCACCACGATGCGCAGCGCATTGCCCTGGCCCGCCAGATTGCCCTTGTTGGCCAGGTAGTTGGCGATGTAGGGATGCTGGGTGGGGATGGTCTTCTCGAAGCTGGCATTGAGGCCCAGCCGCGTGGCCTGCCAACCCAGCAGCAGGGTGAGCAGCAGGCACACCGCCATCACCCAGGGCCGGTGGTTGAAGAAGGCGCGCTCCAGCAGCGAGCCGGTGTGCGGATCAAAGTCCTCGAGCCGGGTGACGACCGGTTGGTGGTCCAGGGAGGTATCGGCGTGCATGGCGTGAAATGGGTGGGGCGGCGCCGCAGGGCGCCACCGGAACAAGGGAGATTCGAATCAGCCTCTCAGGCCAGGGCTTGGAGCCGGCTGCCGCGCACACCGGCCAGCAGCAGCCCGCCCGGTGCGGCAACCAGCGCTGCCACCGGCGGCACGCCCGGCGGTGCGGCCAGGCGCGTCAAGGTGCGCCCGCCATCGGCGCTCAGCAGCACGTCGCCGTTCTGCGCCGCCAGGGCCACGCGGCCATCGGGCAACACGGTGGCGGCGCTGAGGGTGGCCGGCACGCCGCTGACCAGCGGCTGCCAGCTGCTGCCGCCGTCGTCCGAGCGCAGCAGGCTGCCGCGCAGGCCGTGCGCCAGCAGGCCGCCGCCTGGCAGGGCCAGCAGGCCGAACAAGCTGCCCTTGTAGCCCGAGGCCTGCGCCGCAAAAGCGCCGTCCTGCTCGGCTTCGTCACCCCGCAGGATCAGGCCTTGCTCGCCGGCCACCAGCAAGCGGCCGCCCTGCCGGGCCAGGCCATAGAGGTGCAGGCTGCGCGGGTTGTCCAGCCGGTGGCTGATGGGCTGCCAGCTGCGGCCGCCGTCGCGGGTGGCAAAGGCCAGGTTGTAGGCGCCCACTGCCCAGCCCCGCTCGGCATCGGCAAAACACAGGTCAAAGAAGGCCTTGTCCGGCCCCTCGTCAGCCAGGCGCTGCAGGCGGCGCTGGGCAGCTTCGT
>CALRVU010000290.1:0-5162 GCA_943371685.1 Bordetella parapertussis
AAGGCCCAGACCGGTGCCCTCGGGCTTGCCGGTGACGAAGGGCTGGAACAGGCGATCGAGCAGGTCGGCCGAGACACCCGGGCCCTGATCGGCCAGCCGGATGCAGACGCCGAGCTCGTCCCAGTCTTCGGTGCTCAGGCGCAGGGTGCCACCGGCGGGCATGGCCTGCAAGGCGTTGACCAGCAGATTGACCAGCACCTGCTGCAGCTCCTGCCGGTTGATGCCGGCCAGCCGCTGGGCGCGGAAGTCGCGCTCGATCCGGATCTGGCCATGCTGGCACAGGTGCCCGACCAGCAGCAGGCTGTCTTCCAGCAAGGCGGCGGTGTCGACCGGCTCGACATAGCCGGCGTAGTCGGTGGGCCGGGCGAATTGCAGCAGTCGGGTCACGATCAGGCGCATGCGTTCGATCTGGGCGTCGATCAGGTCCAGCTCGGCGCGCACCGGCTGGGCCTGTGCGCCCAGCAGCTCGCGCACCAGGTCGAGGTTGCCCTGGATCACGGCGATGGGGTTGTTGACCTCGTGGGCGATGCTGGCGGTGAGCTGGCCGACGGCCGCCAGTTTTTCGGAACGGACCAGCTGGTGCTGGGCGCTGGCCAGCTCGGCGCTGCGGGCGTTCAGTGCAGCGGTGCGTTCGGCCACGCGGTGGTCGAGCTCGGCATTCCAGCGCTCCAGGGCCTGGGTCTTGTCGTCCAGGGTGTCGAGCAGGTGATCGAAGTGGGCGGCCAGCGCGCCGATCTCGTCCTGGCTGGCGACCGGGCCGACGCGCGCGCTGGGCTCGCCCTCTTCCAGCCGCTGGATGGTGCGGCTCATCTGCTCCAGCGGGCGGAAGATGCTGCGGGCCCAGCGCAGCGAGACCTGGGCCGACAGGATCATCACGGCGAAGAAGATCAGGCCGATGCTGGCCAGGGCGGCGTACTTGAACCAGCTGAAAGGGGCCTCCAGAAAGCCCACGTAGAGCATGCCCACGCGCCGGCTCTGGTGGTCGGCCAGCGGCAGGTAGCCCGAGACATACCAGTCCTGCACCACGAAGGCCCGGTCCAGCCAGGTCTCGCCGCGGCCCAGCACCGCCTCGCGCACGGCGCCCGAGACCCGGGTGCCGATGGCGCGCTCCTCGCGCTCGCCACCGAACAGGCGCACATTGGTGCTGATGCGCACATCGTCCAGAAACAGCGTGGCCGTGCCCTGGCTGCCCCAGGGCAGCGAGCCGGCGGGGTAGACGATGTCGTTGAGCTGGTCGATGAAGTCGAGGTTGCGGTTGAGCAGCACGCCGGCCTGGACATGACCGCGCAGCCGGCCCCGGGCGTCGCGCACGGCGGCGGTGGCCATCACGGCCAGGGCCCGGTCCTCGATCTGGCGCGGGCTGGGTGCGGCATTGCGGGTGGGCAGCAAGGCCACGGCGACGCGGGCCTGGAGCTCAGGCGGCAGGGCGCTCAGGGCGTCGGCTTCGAGACGTTCGATCGAGGCCTGCGGCCGGCCGGGCGCCGGCGGCACCCAGGGCAGGGCAGGGCCGCCGATGCGGCTGTCGCTGACCTGGACCTCGCCGTCAGGCCCCAGCCATTGGATGAAGTCCAGGCGCTCGCGCTGGCGCATGGTGTCGAGCAGCGCCTGGGTCTGCTGGGCATCGTCGCGGTCCAGGGCCAGCATCAGCGCGGCAGACTCGGCCACGGCCGCGCTGCTGGCGCCGACCTCGACCAGCACCCGGTCGAAGTAGCCGCGGGCCACGCCCAGGTCGGCTCGCACTTTGGCCACCAGCAGCCGGTCCAGCGCGGCATTGCCCCAGATCAGCAGCAGCAGACCCAGCAGCGGCAAGACCACCCAGAGCGGCAGCAGCACCATGGCCAGCAGCTTGCGCCGGATCGGCAGGGCGCTGAGGCGGTTCAGGCGCTGCCCCATTCAGCGACCCGGCGCTCCAGGGTGCGGCGCGAGATGCCCAGCAATTCGGCGGCCTGGGTCTTGTCACCACCCACCGAGCTGAGCACCGACAGGATGTGCTGCTTTTCGCGGCTTTGCAGGTCGGTGGGCTGGGACAGGCCGCTGCCCTGTGCGGCTTCAGCGGACCGGGCGCTGCGCGCCAGGCCTTGGTAGAGGGCCGACACATTGAGGGCCCCGAGGATCAGCGAGCGCTCGATCAGGTTGCGCAGCTCACGCACATTGCCGGGCCAGTCGTATTGCTGCAGATAGCCCAGCTCATCGGCACTGACCTCGATCGGCGGCACGCCCAACTGGGGCGCGAGGGTGGCGATGAAGTGCTCGACCAGTTCGGCCATGTCCTCTTTGTGCGAGCGCAGCGGCGGCAGGTTGATCTCGACCACCTGCAGGCGGTAGTAGAGGTCTTTGCGGAAGCGGCCGGCGGCCACCTCCTGGCCCAGCGGCCGGTGGGTGGCGGCGACGATGCGCACATCGACAGGGATCTCCTGCTCGCTGCCGGCCGGGCGCACCTTGCGCTCTTCCAGCACGCGCAGCAAGCTGGCTTGCAGGCTCAACGGCAGCTCGCCGATCTCGTCCAGAAACAGCGTGCCGCCTTGCGCATAGACGAACAGGCCGTCGCGGCCCTGACGGCTGCTGTCGGGCCCGCGCCAGGCTTGGCCGAACAGCTCGATCTCGATCAGCTCGGGCGACAAGGTGGCGCAGTTGACCGGCACGAAGGGCCCGGCGGCGCGCAGGCTGTTGCGGTGCAGGGCCAGGGCGGCCAGCTCTTTGCCGGTGCCGGACTCGCCCGTGAGCAGGACGGTGCTGTCGACTCCGGCGACGCGTTGAAGCGCGGCTTGCAGGCCGCGGATGGCGATCGAGCGACCGACCAGGCCGTCGGCCGCCGGCGTGGTGCGTTGCAGGGCCCGGCGCAGCACCCAGTTCTCGCGGCGCAGGCCGGCGCGCTCCAGGCCGTGGCGCACGGCGCTGAGCATCTGGGTGACGCGGAAGGGCTTGAGGATGAAGTCGCCAGCGCCGGCGCGCAGGGCCTCGATCGCGGTGTCCAAGTCGGCAAAGGCGGTGATGAGCACGGCCTCGCCGCCAAAGCCGCGCTGGCGCTGGCTCTTGAGCCACTCGATGCCGCTGCGGCCGGGCATGGCATGGTCCAGGATCACCAGATCGAAGCGATGGCGGAGCATCAGGGCATCGGCCTCGTCGGCGCTGGCGGCCACGTGCACCTGACCGACCCGGCTGTGCAGGGTTTTCTCCAGGAAGTTGCGCATGCCGGGCTCGTCGTCGACGATCATCACGCAGGCATGCGGCCAGCGGTCGTCGGCGGGCGGCGCGGGGCTGGAAGGCGGGGTGGCGGGATCAGTCACGGCGCTGATTCTAGGGAGCCGACCGCCGATTGCCATGCGACAAGTTGTCGCGAATGGCGCGACAGCTTGTCGTTCAGATTTGCGGGTTGTATCGGATTGTCAACGCGGGTGGCCTGGGGGCTAATCGTGCGACTACCATGCACTCGGTTGCATATGTTCGAGGGGCCACGCCCCGGAGGATTCATCATGAGCGATTCCCGAAAGACGCCGGCTTTGAGCCGCCGTACCGTGTTTGCCGGTGCGGGCACCGCGGGTGCGCTGGCCGCAGCCGCAGCCCTGCTGCCGCGCGCTGAGGTGCCGCCGCCCGAGGCGGTGGCCGATGCCAAGCAACCCGGGGGCGAAGGCGGCTATCGCGCCACCGCCCACGTCTTGCGCTACTACCAGACCGCCAAGGTCTGATCCCGCGCATCTGACGCTGAACCATTGGATGAGGCTCGGCAGGCTTGTTGGCTTGCGGGTCATGCTGATCAAGGAAATGACATGCTGCTGACTCGCAGATCGACCCAACCCGGCCAAGCGCCCTCGGCGCTGGTCTCCAGCCTCGCCCGCGGCGTGTCTCGGGCCATTCCGACCATGGACCGGCGGGCCTTCTTGCGCCGCTCCGGACTGGGTGTGGGCGCGGGCATCGCCGCGTCGCAGCTCACCCTGGTCAAGAAGTCCCAGGCAGCGGCTTCGGCCCCGGCCGATGGTCAGGTCAAGGTCGAGGTCAAGCGCACAGTCTGCGGCCACTGCTCGGTGGGCTGCGCGGTCGATGCGGTGGTGGAGAACGGCGTCTGGGTGCGCCAGGAGCCGGTGTTTGATTCGCCGATCAACCTGGGTGCACATTGCGCCAAGGGTGCGGCACTGCGCGAGCACGGCCACGGCGAGTACCGGCTGCGCACGCCGATGAAGCTGGTCAACGGCAAGTACGAGCGCATCAGCTGGGACCAGGCGCTCGAAGAGATCAGCGCCAAGATGCTGGAGCTGCGCAAGGAAAGCGGCCCCGACTCGCTGTTCGTGGTCGGCTCGTCCAAGCACAACAACGAGCAGGCCTACCTGCTGCGCAAGTGGATCAGCTTCTGGGGCAGCAACAACACCGACCACCAGGCGCGGATCTGCCACAGCACGACGGTTGCGGGGGTTGCCAATACCTGGGGGTATGGCGCCATGACCAACAGCTACAACGACATGCAGAACAGCAAGGCTGCGCTCTACATCGGCAGCAATGCCGCTGAGGCGCATCCGGTGTCGATGCTGCACATGCTGCATGCCAAGGAGTCGGGCTGCAAGATGATCGTGGTCGACCCGCGCTTCACGCGCACGGCGGCCAAGGCGGATGAATATGTGCGGATCCGTTCGGGTTCCGACATCCCCTTCCTGTTCGGTGTGATGTGGCACATCTTCAAGAACGGCTGGGAAGACAAGAAGTACATCGAGGACCGTGTCTATGGCATGGACAAGGTGCGCGACGACATCCTGGCCAAGTGGTCGCCCGACAAGGTGCTGGAGGCCTGCGGTGTCGACGAGGCCACCACCTACAAGGTGGCCAAGATCATGAACGAGAACCGGCCAGGCACCATCGTCTGGTGCATGGGCCAGACTCAGCACACCATCGGCAATGCCATCGTCCGGGCGTCCTGCCTGCTGCAGCTGGCGCTGGGCAATGTGGGCAAGACGGGCGGCGGCACCAACATCTTCCGCGGCCACGACAACGTCCAGGGCGCTACCGACGTGGGCCCGAATCCCGACTCGCTGCCGGGCTACTACGGTCTGGCGGAAGGCTCGTGGAAGCACTTTGCCAAGGTCTGGGACGTCGACTACGAGTGGATCAAGAAGCAGTACGCGCCGGGCATGATGACCAAGTCCGGCATGACCGTGTCGCGCTGGATCGACGGT
>CALRVU010000291.1:0-5158 GCA_943371685.1 Bordetella parapertussis
GACTATGAGCGGCGCCAGATCTATCGCGGGCCTGAAGCCTATGTCGACCTCCCTGCCGATCCCAAGGCCCTTGATGCACGAGTCGCCGAGGCACTGGCCGACCATCCGGATCACGACGAACTCAAGGCGGCCGTCGTGCTGGAAGCCAGCCCGAAGAAAGTCATCGTTGCGCTGCAGTCAGGCGAAAGCCTGACCGTGGTTGGCGAGGGCCTCAAGCCCGTCACCTCAGGCCTGTCTGACCGCGCCGACCCCAAGGTTCAGGTTCGGCGAGGCGCGATCGTGCGCGTCCTGAAGAACAGCAAGGGTGACTGGACGCTCACGCAGCAACCCGACGTCGAGGGCGCCTTCGTGTCCATGGACTCGCAGACCGGCGCGATACGCGCCATGGTGGGTGGCTTCGACTTTGGCAAGAACAAGTTCAACCACGTCACCCAGGCCTGGCGCCAGCCAGGCTCCAGCTTCAAGCCGTTCATCTATTCAGCCGCCCTCGAAAAGGGATTCACGCCCAGCACCGTCGTCAACGACTCACCGCTGTTCTTTGATGCCGGCACCACGGGCAGTCAGCCTTGGGAGCCCAAGAACTACGACGGCACATTTGAAGGACCGATGCCGCTGCGCCGAGCCCTGGCAAAGTCCAAGAACATGGTTTCGATCCGGATTCTCCAGTCGATCGGTGTGCCATACGCCCGGGACTGGATCACTCGCTTCGGCTTTGAGCGGGAGCGACACGACCCCTACCTCACGATGGCCCTGGGTGCGGGATCCGTCACCCCGCTGCAGATGGCGGTGGGCTACAGCGTCTTCGCCAACGGTGGATACCGCGTCGATCCGGTGTTGATCGCGCGGATCAGCGACAACCGCGGCAAGGTGCTCCATGAGGCACGCTTCGCGCCGCCCGATGAGTCCCTTCGCGTGATTGAAGCCAGGAACGCCTACCTGATGAGCAGCCTGCTGCAGGAAGTCACCCGCTCGGGCACGGCGGCACGCGCGCAAGCCACCCTCAAGCGACCAGATCTGTACGGCAAGACAGGCACGACCAACGACTCCATGGACGCCTGGTTTGCCGGCTACCAGCCCGGCCTGACGGCCGTGGTCTGGATCGGCCATGACAATCCGAAGAAGCTGGGCGACCGGGAAACGGGCGGCGGCTTGAGCCTGCCCGTCTGGATCGACTACATGGCCCAGGCACTCAAGGGCACCGCCGTGGCCGAATCGAGCCCGCCTGCTGGCGTGGTCAACATCGGTGGCGAATGGTACTTCGAGGAGTTCTCAGGCAGCCAAGGCGTCAGCAGCCTGACCGGTGACGAACATTTGCCCAACAAGGCCGACGATGCCGAGAAAAAGGGCATCCTCGACCTGTTCCGGTGAGATCCGCCTAGTTGAATGTCAGCGCCATGCCGGCTTGGGCACTGGCCTGCTCTGCCAGGCGATCAAAAAAGTCGCTGCCGTCGCGCGTATCAACCCAGCGGCCGTCTGCGTGGCGGTAATGAAACCCGCCACCTCGGGCCGCCAGCCACAATTCCTGCAGCGGAGGCTGGGTGTTCAGGATCACTTTGGACCCGTTGGGGAAGGTCAGTTCCAGCAGACCGCCCGTCCGGTGGGTGTCGATGTCCACCACACCAGCCTCCAGCCAGGCATCAATCGTCGATTCGACCGATGCCAAGGTATCCGCCGCGAGTTGGCGATATTGCGCATCAGAAAGTGAGGAAGTCATGTCCATCTACCCATCGCCCTCCGCTCGGAAAGCTCCTGCAGGCAGTGTAGTGGCTGAGCCAAAGCCACGCAGGTCCACGGCTGTCCAGCGGGGACTCCAGCTGCTTGTGCTGATCCCTTTGCTCAGCGCCTGCGGTCAACGCGCACCGCTGACCCTGCGGACAGCCGCACCGGCCAGCGCAGCTGCCCCGGCAGCAATCAAGGCGTCAGCTTCTCTGGCGCCTTGACGGCAAGCGACAACACCGAGGCGGCACGCGTGCCAACAGGCGGCAGGGGCAACCATGGATCCTCGCCAAAGCGGATCGGCCCGTACCAGGAAACCGCGCTCGAGGAGAGATTGTCAGCGTCCGTCATCAGCGCCACGGCGGCCAGCGCACCCGGTGGCTCCCCGAAGGCCAGCTCGAAGTCGCGCACCACATTGCGCTGATACCGGCGCCACTGCCGCAAACCCACATCGCCTTGCTCCAGCACGATCTTGCGGATGCGATCGGTGCGCGGATGAATCAGCACGGTCTCCGGGGGGTGCTGGTTGGACCAGACGTACATCAATGTCGCATAGGGCAGAGGCTCGGCCCCCATGGCCTCGGCCATGTCCGAGATCATGCGATTACGCGCCGAAAACCGGGAGCGATCGCCCTCGAAGGCCAACATCATCCGCGCCGGAGCATCCCCCTCCCCGGCCTCTGCCAGGTTGGCACCCGGGATCAATCGATCCACCCACCAGGAGAACTCCACCGAAGACAGCCGCTCAGGCGCAATGCCGAGCCGGTACTTGATCATGCTGGCCGAACGATGCGCCTCCGCGCGCCAGGCCGCACTGCCCTCTTGCAGATCGATGCTGTAGCGGGTGGGTGATTTGCCGGGCAAGGTCACGACCTCCCAGCCCGCAGACACAGGCGCATCCGGCAGCGACATGCTGTCACCCGGCGTCGCACACGCGACCAGCCCGGAGCCAATCAAGGCACACCATGCCCACACCAAGACTCTCGTCGATCGTCCCGTCCGCATTCGAACCTCTGAATCCGCCATGCGGGCGAGTGTAGCGAGCCCCCGACTCGCCTTGCGGCTCACGGCGTCCGGATCCCCATGAAAAAAGCCGCCCGAAGGCGGCGTTTGACTGATCAGCAAGCTGCGCGAGCAGCGCGGGATCAGAAGTTGTGCTGGATGCCGAAGTCGAAGCCGGTCTCTTCACCCTTGGCCTTGGCGCCATTGCCGCCCACTTGGGCGTAGTCGGTGAAGACCTTGGTGCGCTTGGACAGGTTGTAATGAGCGCCGATGCCGGCCTTCTTGACCTTCTTGCCATTCACTTCGGACTCGGCGTAAGCGCCCTTGATGTCCAGCGCGCCGAACGGCACGGTGGCGCCAACCAGGAATGCGTTCACATCCTTGTCAGCATTGGTCTTGCCCATGCTGTAGGAGGCGGCTGCCTTGGCGAAGCCGAAGTTGTAGGTCGCGCCCAGGGTGGTCAACTCGTCGTTGGCGCCGCCTTGGTTTTCGTAACCGACACCGACGAAGAAAGGACCAGCCGTGTAGGTGGCACCGAATGCCATCGGCGAATCAACCTTGCCAACGGGGGTTTCGGCGTACGAAGCTGCGATGGCGATGCCTGCGAAGCTCACGTCGTAACGGACCGAGTCAGCAACACGGTTGTCGCCCAGAGCGCGGGTCTGGTAGTCAGTTGCGCCGAACACGCCAACCGAGCGCATGGCTGCCACGGTATCAGCGCCAAACGGGTCGATCGCGTTCTGGACAATCCACGCTGCAACGTACTGACGACCCAGGTTGACCGTGCCGTAAGGCGTGGCCAGACCGACGGTGGAGTAGCCGTTCCAGAACGTGGAATTGGCGGTACCGGTGTCCGGATTGAAGCGATGCTCGATGCCGAACAGGGCCTTCATGCCGCCGCCCAGATCTTCAACGCCACGGAAGCCCAGACGGCTGCCGGTGTTGTCAGCGATGGTGTTGTCGTCGGAGCCGATGTTCTTGGCGAAGGCCAGGTCCAGCTTGCCGTAGACGGTGACCGACGATTGGGCCGAAGCAGCGCCAGCGAATGCGCCGAGGACGGCCAGAGCGAGCAGAGATTTTTTCATTTCAACGATCTCCAAATATGGAACGAGAGATTTCGGTCAGAAGAATTCACCGGAGCCGCCCTGTCTGGACGACCAATCTATGGCAAACCCTCACACGAAAGCTGCATGTATTGCACCAGAGGCGGGTGCCGGTGGCAAAATTTTCGATCGGACCGCTGTGATTCGCGTTGCCCTGTCACAACGAACCGCAGCTGTCGCGAAGCAGACACAATCCTATCCATCCCCTCACTCAAGTTCAACGAGCCGGGCGCGGACCCCGTCTGGCCAGCCCATTGCTTGAACGAACCATCGCCCCGATGAACATCGACGCCCTGCTGATCTGTGCCGACCACGCCTTGCGCACCCTGAGCGGCAGCACCACCGCGCGCCGAGCCCGTCCGCTGGCCGCGGCTGACACTGCGCCCACGGCACTCAGTCCCGAGGAAACCAGGCTTTCCGGGGCGCTGATGCGGGTGAATCACGTCGGCGAGATCTGTGCGCAGGCACTCTACGAGGCACAAGCACTGAACGCCCAGCATCCGCACCTGCGTGCCGAACTGCATCAGGCCGCCGAGGATGAACAGGATCACCTGGCCTGGACGGCGGATCGGCTGCGAGAACTCGGGGCTCGTCCCAGCTTGCTCAACCCCCTCTGGTACGCGGGCGCCTTCGCCATGGGAACCTTGGCCGCCCGGGCGGGTGACCAATGGAGCCTCGGCTTTGTGGCCGAGACCGAGCGTCAGGTGGAGCAACACCTGGCCGAGCACCTCTCGCGCTTGCCCCAGGCTGATCACTCGTCACGCGCCATCGTGGACCAGATGAAGCTGGACGAGGCCCGCCACGCCGAAATGGCCGAGACCGGGGGCGCCCACCCGCTGCCAACGCCCGTGCGCTGGCTGATGAAGGGCGCGGCGGGCGTCATGACCCGCACCGCCCATCACCTCTGAGCCTGCCAGGCGGTTCAGCCCTCGAGGACTTCGAGGCTCTGGGTGATGTCCGCCGTGCGCCCGAGCATGGCGGTGGCCGAGCAGTACTTCTCGTGCGACAGCGCGACAGCACGGGCCACTGAAGCCTCAGGAAGCGCTTGCCCGGTGACCTGGTAATGCATGTGCAGGGCCGTGAACACCTTGGGATCGGTCTCAGCCCGCTGGGCCTTGATCGAGACCTTGCAGCCGCTGACCTTGTGACGGCCTCGCTGCAAGATCAGCACCACGTCATACGCGGTGCAACCACCGGCGCCGGCGAGCATGGTTTCCATCGGCCGTGGCCCGAGATTGCGACCGCCACCCTCTGGTGCGCCATCCATGGTCAGCAAGTGCCCACTCCCGGTTTCAGCCACCATCACCATGCCGGCGCTTGGGGTCCAGTGAATCACG
>CALRVU010000292.1:0-5144 GCA_943371685.1 Bordetella parapertussis
TCGATCTTGATTTTTTCGCTCAAAGAATTGAAGTGAACTTCACTTCCATGAGCATTTAAAGTCTTGCGACCTGGTGTCTTTCAACACCCGGCACTCGCCTTCAAACGCCCACACTTATCGGCTGTAACTTGTTAAAGAGCAGTGATCTTGCGATCGGCGCTGACTTGTCGTCAGCAGCAAAGAGGCGAGACTTTAACTTCGTCTTTCAAGCTCGTCAAGCATTTTTTTGCTTTACTTGCTTGTCACCTGTTTGCCGCTTGCCTCAGCGACACAAGCCCGCCGTTTCCGGCATTTGCTTGGCGTCTTGCTGTGTGCAGCGCAGCCCTCGACTATAGCAGTCAAGTTGCCGGACGCACAAGCTATTTTGCGGAAACTTTGGTGGAGGCACGCATCAGCGCGTGGCAGACGGCTTGCGGAGACTCCGCATCGAGGACCTGTGGCAACACCGACGCGAGCTGTCGAGCGTCCGCTCTCAGCACGCGTTGCTTGATGCTGCTGACCTGGGCCGGGTGCATGGAAAAGCTTCGCAGGCCCATGGCCAACAATAGTTCCGTGAAGGCGGCATCTCCCGCCATCTCGCCACACACGCTCACGCCCTTGCCCAGGGCATTGGCTTTGGAGATCGTCTGCGCGATCAGCTGAAGGACCGCCGGATGCCAGGGGTCGTAAAGGTGTGCAACCGCCTCGTCGGCGCGGTCGATGGCCAGCGTGTATTGAATCAGGTCATTCGTGCCGATCGACACGAAGTCGAAGTACTGCAGGAGGCTGGGCAAGATGAGCACCGCGGCGGGCACCTCGATCATGGCGCCCAGTGCCACCTCGGTGTAAGCCTGCCCGCGCGCCAGCAAATCTGCCTTGGCCTGCTCCAGCATGGCCCGCGCCGCCTTCACTTCAGACAACTGCGCGACCATCGGAATCAGGATGCGAACCTTGCCGAACGCACTGGCACGCAGGATGGCACGCAGTTGCTGCGAAAACATGTCCGGCTCTGACAAGCTCCAGCGGATGGCCCGCAGCCCGAGCGCGGGATTCAGCGTGTGCTCATGCCGCAGGTCTTGCACCGAGAGTCGCTCCAGCGGCTTGTCCGCGCCCACGTCGATCGTGCGGATCGTCACCGGCAGTCCATTCAGAGCGAGCACGACTTCGCGGTAGGCTTCGAACTGCTCTTCCTCGTCGGGCAAGCCACCACTGCGATTCATGAACAGGAACTCGCTGCGGAACAGCCCGACACCGACGGCGCCCGCGGCGATCACGGCACCCGCATCGCTGGGCAGTTCGATGTTGGCCACCAGCTCCACCGCTTGTCCATCGAGCGTGATGGCCTGCGTGTGGCGCAGCCTCGCCAGCCGGGCACGCTCCAACTCTCCTTGCCGCTGCCGGAAGCGGTACTCCTCGATGACCATCGGCGGGGGATTGACGATCAGGATGCCCGCGTCACCGTCGATGATGACCCAGTCGTCCTGGCGCACGATCCGGCTGGCCTCGCGGGCGCCGACCACTGCCGGGATGTCCATGCTCCGGGCGACGATCGCAGTGTGCGAGGTCGACCCGCCCACATCGGTGACGAAGCCCGTGAAGACACTGCGCTTGAACTGCAGCATGTCAGCCGGTGCAATGTCATTGGCCACCAGCACCAGCGGATCCTCGCCGGCAAAGTCACGCGGCTCGACCGGCGCGTCACCCTGAGCCGCCTTGCTGCGACGCACCAGCGCCTTCATCAAGCGCTCAGTCACCTGCTCGACATCAGCCTTGCGTTCCCGAAGGTAGTCGTCCTCCATCTCGTCGAACTGCCGAGCGAGCACCTCCAGTTGCGCGGACAAGGCCCACTCCGCGTTGTAGTGTCGATCGACGATCCAGGCTCCGGTGGCGTCCGCCAGCATCGGATCATTGAGCATCATCAAGTGCACATCCAGCAGCGCCACCAGTTCGGCATGGGCGTCCTCGTGCACATCCTGCTTGAGTGCCATCAGCTCTTCGCTGACCTCCTCGCGCGCCGCGCGCAGCCGCGCGACCTCCGAGTCGCATTCATCCGCACCGATGTAATAGTGCGCCACATCCACGCGGCTCGACGCGACCAGCACAGCCCGCCCGATGGCCACACCACGAGAAACGGGAAGCCCAAACACCTGAATGCTCATAGGGGCAATGTAGCAGTGCCACGCGCCTGACGCATGAAGGCAAACCATGCCGTCACGCAAGCGTCACCCCTGCGTCACGCACAGGTCATCGCAGGAATCCACCATCACGGCATGGACAAGGAGATGCCCCGATGAAAGAGCTGCCGACCCCGACCATGCCTCTGATCGGCATGCTGGACTTCCGTTCGCAGCGCGCCACGGCGCGTGCACCATTGCCCGTTCCCAGCCATGCCGTCACCGAAGGCGGGCTGGAAGTCGTCTGGGCCCGTCATCAAGACGAAGTCCGCGAAGCCCAGCGTCTGCGTCACGATGTCTTCGTGGACGAGATGGGCGCACGACTCAGCCCACCCGCGGGCACCCCCGCCGGACACGACGCCGACCTGTTCGATGACTTCTGCGAGCACTTGCTGGTGCGCGCACTGCCCGACGGCGATCGCCCGGGCATGGTCGTGGGCACCTATCGCGTGCTGACGCCAGGCGCTGCACGTCGGGCCGGCGGCTACTACAGCGACACCGAATTCGATCTGACCCGCCTGCGCCCGCTGCGCGAACGCATGGCAGAGCTGGGCCGCTCCTGCGTTCACCCCGAGCACCGCTCAGGCAGCGTGATCCTGGCACTGTGGGGCGCGCTGGCCGGATTCATGGACCGCAACGGCCTCGACACCATGGTCGGCTGCGCCAGCATCAGCATGCGCGATGGTGGCCATGTGGCCGCCAGCCTGTGGAACCGCCTGAGCCAGAGCCACATGATCAGCGTGGAGCATCAGGTCCGCCCGCGCCTGCCTCTGCCGGTGGATGACCTGAATCAGACCCTGGCAGTGGACCCGCCCGCGCTGATCAAAGGCTATCTGAGATGCGGCGCCAAGGTTCTCGGCGCACCGGCCTGGGATCCCGACTTCCACACCGCCGACCTGCCGATGCTGATGCGCCTCAAAGACCTGCCAGCTCGCTACCGCAAGCACTTTCTCGGCGAAGTCTGAAGCCGCACCCGGCGACCCCGCCGGGCCGCTTACTGGCCCTCGCCAAACTTGTCGGCAAACAGGGCGCTGAGCGCCTCCAGGGCCTGCTGCTCATCGGCCCCATCAGTTTCCAGTTCCACCTCGGCACCCAGGCCCGCCGCCAGCATCATCACGCCCATGATGCTCTTGGCGTTGACCCGACGGCCATTGCGGCTCAGGAAGACCTCTGACTTGAAGGAACTGGCCAGCTTGGTCAACTTTGCCGAGGCGCGGGCATGCAAGCCCAGCTTATTGCTGATGGTGAGCGAAGCTTTGATCATGGGCTCGAGCCTGGTTGGTCTGGTTCTGAGGCCGCTGTGCGGCCACTTGCATCACGCCTTGGGTCCCGCCGGCCACGGCCCGGGCCACCAGGCTGTCCAAGGGTTCACGGAGGTAGCACAGCACCCGCCAAAGCATGGGCACGTTCACGCCGGTGACCAGGCGCACATCACTGCCGTCGGCCAAGCGCTGGGCCGCGTTGCAGGGCGTGGCACCAAAAACGTCGGTGAGGATCAACGCCTGAGGGTCCTTGACGCGCTCGAGGGCCTCGCGGGCGGCCTGCTCCACATCCTCGGCCTTCCACTCGCCCGGAACGTCCACCGCAACCACATGGGCCAAGGCCTCCGGGAACACATGGGCAGCGACGCCGCGCAAGGCCGAAGCCAAAGGCGCGTGGGCAATGATCAACAGGCCAGGCATCGCACGATCCAACACTCCACATCAAAAAGCCGGCAATCCTCAAGGCGAAGGATTGCCTTGACCGATCTCCGAGATTAACTCAAGCGGTGCCGCCGCGCATCCCGGCTGACCCAGCGAGGTCACAGCGCAAAGCGCAGCCCCTCAAAAAACGGCCGGCTGGCGGGTTCAGGCAGCGCCGCACGGCTCAGCACCGTGGCTTGAACCACCCAGGTGCCGCGCGAGAAGACCTGCACCTCGGCAAACCGGGGCACTCGGTCAGGGCCATCGCCCTTCAGTGCCCAGCGTCCGGCCGCGGATTGGGGCGTCGCCCCCGGCACCGGCGCGGCAGACAAGGGCTGGGCCCGCGCATCGCCCAGGTTGGCGGCAAAGGCCGTGCGCAGCGCCAGCAACGCCGGTCCAACCTGGGCAGGCTCACTGACCTGGGCCGCGCTCACGGCAAACACCAGGTCTTGCGCCTCACAGACCTGCATGGACAACTTGACCGCCTGCTCGGCCAACTGCAGCGCCCGCTCATGCCGGTCCGGTCGACATGGGAAGGCCATGATCAAACCCGCCTCCGGCAACTGGCTCTCACGCCAGTCCAATGCCGGGGAGCACGCCCCCAGCGCCAGGACCGCGCACAAGGGCATCGCTGCCCATCGCAGACCACGCATCAGCCGAACACCTTCTTCAAGATGTCGCTGCCCGTGCCCACGGGATCCTTGCGGATCTTCTTCTCTTCCTCGCCGATCATCAGGTACAGGCCGTCCAGCGCCTTGCGCGTCACATAGCTCTGGATGTTGGCGTCTTCCTTCTTGACCAGCCCGAAACTGCTGGCCTGGCCGGCCACGGCGTTGTACTTGTCCGCCAATGAGACCTTTTCGGTCGCTTCGGTCACGATGGGCAGGAACTTCTCGGCCAGCGGCGTGCGGGTGCGGTTCGCAAAGAAGGTCGTGACGGAGGTATCCCCACCCTTCACGATCTTCACGGCGTCCTCCACCGACATGGTCTTGACGGCCTCGACCAGCAAGGCCTGGGCATGCGGCACCGCCGCCTCGGCCGCGCGGTTCATGGCCGTGATCAGTTCATCGACCTTCTTCTGCTGGCCCGAAAAACTCAGCAGCTTGGCCGCGTCCTTCAGCACGCCCGGCAGCGGAATCTTGACCTTGGGATTGCCGAGGAAACCATCACTCTTGCCCAGCAGGCCCACGGCCGCCACCGCGCCGCGCTCCAGCGCCGTCTTCACGCCCATCGACGCATCGGCCTCGCTGAACAAGCCCGCCCGGGCCGGCAGGCCCCAAGTCCCCAGCGCCGCCGCTGCGGATGCCAT
>CALRVU010000293.1:0-5107 GCA_943371685.1 Bordetella parapertussis
GCTTTACCTCAAGCAGGACCGACCCAAGGACGCCGCCGACACCTTCAACGCCTTTGCCCGGCTCTATCCCCTGCATGCCCAGGCGCCCGTGTTGCAGGCCCAGGTCATCCGCATCCATGAAGGCGCCGGCTTTGCCCAGTTGGCCTGGCAAGCCAAGCAGGAGTTCGTCAACCGCTACGGCCTGCAGGGCGAGTTCCGCCGGGCCAATCCAGCCGCCTGGGCCCGCGCCCAGCCGCTGCTCAAGACCCACCTGGCCGATCTGGCGCAACAGGCCCATGCCGACGCACAGCGCAGCAAACAGGCGGCCGACGTGACCCAGGCCGTGCAGTGGTATCAGGCGCTGCTGGAAGCCTTCCCGAACGACGAGTCCGCCGCCCGCAACCAGTTCCTGCTGGGCGAATTGCTGGTGGACGGCAAGCGCCATGCCGAGGCGACCGTCGCCTATGAGCGCTCCGCCTACGACCATCCGGCCCATGCGCGCAGCGCCGACGCGGGCTATGCCGCCCTGCTGGCCTGGGGCGAGCAGCGCAAGGCGGCCGATCCGGCCTCACCCGCAGGCCTGCGCCTGAGCCAGGACAGCGTGGCCAGCAGCCTGCGCTTTGCGAAGGCCTTCCCCACCGACCCGCGCTGCCCGCCGGTGCTGGCCTATGCGGCGGACACCCTGGTGCGCCTGGGCGACGGCGCCCAGGCCGCCGCCGTGGCCCGCCAGCTGCTGGCCTTGCAGCCACCGGCCGCCGACGAGCCGCGCCGGGTGGCGCTGACGGTGCTGGCCACCACCAGCTTTGAGGCCGGTGAGTTTGCCCAGGCCGAGGGCCACAGCCAGGCTGCGCTGGGGCTGACGCCCGAAACTCCTGCCAGCCAGGCGCAGCGCCAGCAATTGGCCGACCGGCTGGCGGCCGCCATCTACCGCCAGGGCGAGCAAGCCCGCGAGGCTGGCAAGGCGGCTGACGCCGCCAGCCTGTTCGAGCGCGCCAGCGCGGCCGCACCGCAATCGGCCGTGCGCAAGGCCGCACAGTTTGACGCCGCCACCCAGCGCCTGGCGCTGAAGGACTGGCCGGCCGCCATCCGCCTGCTGGAGGACTTCCGCCAGCGCTATGCCGGCGATCCACTGCAAGCCCAGCTGCCGGCCAAACTGGCGCTGGCCTATTCCGAAAGCGGTGCCTGGACGCCGGCCGCACTGGAGTTCGAGCGAATCGCCCAGGCCGAGCAAGCCAGCGATCCTGAGCGTTCGCGCGGCGCCCTGTGGCAAGCCGCACTGCTGCATGAACAGGCGCTGGGCTCCTCTGCCAGCGGTTCGTCGGCGGCTTTGGCGCCAACGGCCAGCGCCCCGCCGCCCACAGCGGAGCCCGCCAAGCGCCGAGCGGGCAAATCGGCCCCCAGCGTGCCAAGCCATCTAGCCACAGCTCCGGCCAGCCCCCGATCTGCCGCCACGGCGGCCTGGGAGCGCTATCTGCGCACCTGGCCCAGCCCCTTGGCACCGGCGGTGGAAGCACGTGCACGCCTGGCGGCCCTGGCCCGGGCCGACGGCAACCGCAGCCGCGAGCTGGCCTGGCAACGCGAACTGTTCGAGGCCGAGCGCCAAGGCGGCGAGCAACGCAGCGCCAGCACCCGGGCGCTGGCGGCGCAAGCGGCATTGACACTGGCTGAACCGGCCGCGGCGGCCTATGCCGAAGTGGCCCTGACCGAGCCGCTGCAAAAGAGCCTGGCGCTGAAGAAGGCCCGACTGCAAGATGCGCTGCAGGCTTATGCGCTGGCGTCTGAAAGCGGCGACGCGACCGGCGTGACCGGGGCCACCTTCCGCACTGCCGAGCTCTACCAGGACTTCGGCCGCGCGCTGATGAACTCGCAGCGGCCCAAGAAGCTGAGCAAGGTCGAGCTGGAGCAGTACAACGTGCTGCTGGAGGAGCAGGCCTTCCCCTTCGAGGAGAAAGCCGCCGAGATCCACCAGAGCAACACCCGCCGCGCGGCTGACGGCGTCTACGACCGCTGGGTGCAGCAGAGCTTTGCCGCACTGCGCACGCTGCTGCCGGCCCGCTACAACAAGGCCGAGCGCCAGGACAGCAGCGAGCTGCCTGCCGCCGCCGCCAACCGCGCCGCCGTCGCGCTGCGCGAGCAAGGCCAATTCGCCGAGGCCGCAAAGGCCTGGACCACCTTGCAGGACGCCGCACCGCCCTACCCCGCTGCCGTGCTCAACCTGGGCCTGCTCCACGACCTCTACCTGGCCAAGCCCGCCGTTGCCCTGGCCCAGTACGAACGCTACCTGACCCTGGTGCCTGAGGGCGATGCCCAGGTGGCCAAGTGGATCACCGAGTTGAAGTCCCGCAAGGAGGGCCGATGAACCGCTACATTCTTCAGCGTCCGCACGCCGCCAGCCTGGCAGCCGCGCTGTGCCTGGTTCTTTCCGGTGCGACTCAGGCCCAGGACAAGGCCGAAGTCGCGCCCAGCCAGATCATCGGCAACCGCGAGCTGCCCAAGGTGCTGGTGATCGTGCCCTGGAAGAAGCCGCTGGTGGAGCCGACCGTGGGCAAACCGCCGGTCAGCGTGCTGGATGAAGCCCTGGCACCGATCGACCGCGATGTGTTCCGGCGCCAGCAGGCTTACCTGAGCCCGGCAGCGCCCGCCGGCCCGTCCGTGCCCACCCCGGCGCCATCGACCGCACCCTCTACGGCGCCCGTCAAACCCTAGTCGAACTGGGCGGGCGCCTGCAGCTGGCCTGCCAAAAATGCGTACAGCCGCTCATCGCCGCAAAAGGCGACGTTGAAGCGCATCCAGGGCGTCGGCGCCAGGTCGGCCAGAAACAAGTGGCCGGGGCCGAGCATGATGTCGTGCTCGACCGCTCGGTTGGACAAGGCCACGGCATCGGGCACGGCGGGATGGCGGGCCCAGAGGAACATACCGGCGCCAGGCTCGGCAAACAGCTCGAAGCCCAGACCGCGCAGACGCTCGGCCACCGTCTGGTGGGCCTCGCCCAGGCGATCGCGCAGGCTCTTGAGGTGCTTGCGCCAACGGCCCTCGGTGATCACGCCATGGGCCAGTCGCTCGCTGAACTCGGCGCTGGTCAGGCCGGAGATCATCTTCAGCTGGGCCAGGTCTTCGACCATGTCGGGATGGGCCACCAGATAACCCACCCGCATATTGGGTGAGATGGTCTTGGAATAGCTGCCGATGGTGATGACGCGGTTGAGCTGGTCCAGGCTCGCCAGGGTGGGCCGCAAAACCGGATCGAGGTTCACATAGATGTCGTTCTCGACCAGGGTGATGCCGTGCTGATCGGCCAGCTGCAGCACCCGGTGCAGGTGGGCCGGCGTGGCCACCGAGCCGGTCGGGCTCTGCAGCCGAGGTTGGGTGAAGAAGACCTTGGGTTGGTGCGTGACGATGAGCTTCTCGAGCGCGACCAGATCGTAGCCCTGCGGTGTGCGCGGCACGCCCAGCAAAGTAGCCCCCTGAAACCGCAGACTGAACAGCAGGTTGGCATAACCGGGGTCGTCGACCAGCACCGCATCGCCCGCATGCACCAGGCGACGCACCGCCAGGTCCAACGCCTGACTGGAGCCCTGGGTCAACAGAACCTGCTCGGGATGCACCGCCAGATCCTTCTCGGCAAAGGCGTCGGCAATCGTCTGGCGCAGCGGCGGGTAGCCCTTGGGGTCACCATAGCCGCCCAGATCGGCTTCGTCCGCCGCCAGGTGGCGCAGCGCCCGGCGCAAGCCGTCCTCGAAAAGCCAATCGCCCGGCAGCCAGCCGCAACCCGCCTTGATCGCCAGGTGGCGGTTCTCGAAGATCTTGCGCAGGTACCACATGGTGTCGAAACCCTGCGGGCGGCGGGCCGAGGCCTGCGCCCCGCCGGCCTCGGCTCGCCGCCGGACAAAGAAGCCGGAATGCGGCCGCGACACCAGATGACCCTGGGCCACCAGACGGTCGTAGGCCTCGACCACGGTGAATACACTGACCTGGTGGTTCTGGGCGAACTGGCGGATGGACGGCAGCTTGCTGCCCGCGATGAGCGCGCCGGCCTCGATCTGGGCGGCCAGGCCGTCCACGATCTGGCTGACCAAGGGCACGGCGGAGTGGGGTTGCAAGCTGAGCATGGGGTTTCTGTACAGGGTCACGGACCAGCACAGTGCACACCCTGTACGGCCCGTCTGTACATGGTAGCCGGCCACCCTGGCGACATAGAGTACAAGCTTGATCTGTTCTTGATGAGGCCCAGCCATGCACCGCGATCCCAAGCTCACCGAATCCCGCACCAATGCCGCTTTGATGGCCCGTCGCCGCGCCGCGCTGCCCACCGGCCTGGGCCAGACCTATGAGGTATTTGCCGAGCGCGCCGAGAACGCCGAGGTGTGGGATGTGGAAGGCAAGCGCTACATCGACTTCGCGGGTGGCATCGCCGTTCTCAACACTGGCCACCGCCACCCCAAGATCGTCGAAGCCGTCAAGGCCCAGCTCGACAAGGTGCATCACACCTGTTTCCAGGTGCTGGCCTATGAGCCCTATGTGGAGCTGGCCGAGAAGCTGATCGCCAAGACCCCGGGTGACTTCGCCAAGAAGGCCTTCTTCCTGTCCACCGGCGCCGAAGCGGTGGAGAACGCCATCAAGGTGGCCCGCGCCGCCACCAAGCGCCAGGCAGTGATCGCCTTCGGCGGGGGCTTTCACGGTCGCACCCTGCTGGGCATGGCATTGACCGGCAAGGTCGCCCCGTACAAGGCCGGTTTCGGCCCCTTCCCGGCGGAGATCTACCACGCCGAGTTCCCCAACCCGCTGCACGGCATCAGCGAGGCCGATGCCCTGCGCTCGATCGAGCACATCTTCAAGTACGACGTGGAGGCCGAGCGCGTGGCGGCCCTCATCCTGGAGCCGGTGCAGGGCGAAGGCGGCTTCTATGTGGCTTCGCCGAGCTTTGCCCAGGCGCTGCGGGCGCTGTGCGACAAGCACGGCATCGTGATGATTGCCGACGAAGTGCAGACCGGCGCCGGCCGCACCGGCACCTGGCTGGCCTGCGAACAATGGGGCGTGGCACCGGACATGGTGACCATGGCCAAGTCCATGGCCGGCGGCTTCCCCATCTCGGCCGTGATCGGCCGCGCCGACCTGATGGACAAGCCGC
>CALRVU010000294.1:0-5106 GCA_943371685.1 Bordetella parapertussis
CCTCGTCGATCTTCAAGCTTCAGTGGAAACCGTCAGGGGTGTTGCGCCGGCGGCTTGTGTTTCGGCATCCCCGCTGGGTCTTCCCGGTCCGGTTTCACATGGCCACGATAGCGAACGATCAGGCCAGCTCCAAGTGGCGCAATCAGCGATACATCGAAATGGAAGACACCGTCCTTGGCGTACTCCCGACTTTCGCTTCTGGGCAGCAAAAAGCGTGGCAAGGGAACTCCCAGAAACCATCCGCGATGAACGGGCAGATGCAGGCAGCCATCCTGGACGGGCAGGTCCTGCTCATAGTTGAACAGCCAGAACCGCTCTCGGCAGCGGTATGAACCGGGCGCTGGGGTCAGATGGGATTCAAAGACCCGACCACCGAAGTTCCTCGTCCAAGTCTCGCCTGTTTCGGTGCGAGTTTTGGTGATGGTCAGCGGAATCTGGTCTGCTGCGGCCGGGAACCCGAAGAACCAGGCGGCAAGTCGAGCCATGGCTGACTTGCCACGCGTGACCTGCGCTGTGCCCGAGAAGCTCTCGATGTCTTGAACGCTGTGAAGTGCCTGAACTTCGGGTGGAAGTTGCGCCCATCGATCGGCGAGCGCCGATTGAAAGAGTGTGGGATGGGGTGCTTCAGTCGACGCCGTGGATACCGCAAGGTCGGACATGGCGGACTCCAGCTCCATCCGTGAGACTTCGGCCAGGCAAGCCCGCGCGCCCGCGGGCACGGCATCCATTTTGCGGATCAACGCCCTGGCTGTGACGGCAGGAATGTAGGGCCCATCGCCTTCCTCGGCGATCAGGCGCCACTCTCGCCGGATGACTGCATTGTTGCTTCGCCCCACTACAAGAACTCGCATCCCGCCACGATCCGTGCCGAATGGCAGAAAGAGAATGGCAATCTTCCGAAGGGCCTCTGCCAACCCAGGCGTGACCGGAAACCTCCATCGCCGGCGCAGCGTTGCAAGCCACCCCATCGCCACATTCAAGGTGTTCAACTCCAGGCCCGCCCGGAAGATCACCGACCTGGCACCGAAGAACTGGGGGAACAAACGAATGTCTGGAACCTCAATGAACCGCGCGACCCGGCAGAGATCGGGTGCGAGCTTGATCTCGCGACGGTCCGACCAGCACGATTGGTCGCGCCAGACACCACCGCGATACACGCGAGATGTGGTGCCGAGCTGGCTCACGATGCTTGAGACGACCGAGGCGCCCCGCGGAGCACGGTTGCCCGGCACGATGGCCGAGTCGATGAGCGTGACTTCATCCATGCCTCTGCAGAGATCGGCAACGATGGCTGAGGAGACGCCGGGCACACTCGATGCACCCGACAGAATCTTTCGGTGCAGGCGACGGGCAAGATCATCCAGTTGAGCAATGCCCTGTGTGAACTCGGCATCGTCTGACAGGTCGAGATAATCCGCGCCATGCGCCAGGCAGAGATGTGGGATCTTGTAGGGATCGTCCACATAGCTGTGGAATGGGCCGGCCGCGTCGACGACGACTTCTGGCGCCAAACTGAACAATGCCAACGGATCTTTCCGATGATCCAGTGCCAGATGCTGGCAGTTCAACCTTTGGGCAAGCCTGGCAATCTTGCTGGCATCTCGTCCAGTGACGACGACCTCGTGCCCGTCGCGCACCAGAAGCTCGGCAAGCCTTGAGCCAAATACGCCGTAGCCACCCAGAATGACGACCCTCATTCCATCAATCCGGAGCTCCGTCTGGACCTGCGCTGGCGCCGCGTCCACAGCTTGCGCGCGAGCCAGAAGGCGGCCGCGAGAATCAGCATCCAAGGCAAGAGGTAGGGAATGGCCGTCAAGGTCGCTGCGATCCCTTGGGACAGGTTGGCGCCGAAGTCTGAGAAGGCGTCGGAGATCGGTCGCATAAAGCTGCGGTTGCGGCCGGTATGCAAGGAGATGTTGACGACTTCAGATTCCACCCGCCTCAGCAGGTTCGCGTTGCTGCCGGTCAGGACCTCAATCTCGGATTGGACCTCTGAGAGCTCGCGGTTGACCTTGATGAGCGCCTCGATGTCGTTCCCGGCTCGCTGGTGCAGCGCTTCAAGCTTGGATCGGTAGTCTGTCTTGAGCGCCAGTCGCCGTTGCGTGTCCGCGATGGGCGCGGCCAGGTCCTCGGCTGTCGTTGACTGCTCGACAACTGTGCCGCCTCGGCTCAAGAGCGCAAAGATCCGCTGGACGCCCGAGGGCTTGAGGCGCAGCTTCAACGAGGCGTATGGCACCCGCCCGGTAGACACCCGCGACTCCAGGACCTCACAAGCGTCCGCGCTGAACTCGCGGCACTTGGTCTGGACAGTGGTGAAGAGCTCATGAAGCCGCTCTTCCGAGGTGTCGACCTCCACCGCATGCTCATAGGCCAAGCGGCGGGCTGGCCGCTCTTCGATGATCTTGGTTTCCAAGGGCGCAGGGCGCTCTGCCGCCGTGAACGTGGCTGACTCCTCCTTTCTGGCGCAGGCCAGCAAGAATGTGGTGGCAAGGAGAAGCGTGATCAGTGTGCGCATCGGTTTCTTCTTCAGGGGCCGGATCGTGGGCTAAGCGCTGTTCCGAACCCACTGAGTGAGCAACGCCCCGCCCAGTGCGAACAAGCAGAAGTAGGTTCCCAAACCACCCATGAACTTGAGCGGGTGGGGGTCATCAATGGTGGCAGCCAGAAGCGTGCCCGCCGCATGAAGCAACCTGGAGATCAGCACGGCGACCGCCAAAGCGTCCAAGAGTATCCCTGGAGAAGTGCTGCTCAGGTAAAGCAGACCGGCGACCAGCAAGGGGATGTACTCCGCGGCGTTCCCATGGGCTCGAACGGCCTTGGTCAGCGTGGCTTCGGTGATGGTGAGGTCCGTGCGGCGATTGCGCCGAACCCGTGAGACATTGCAACTGAGTGCGCCGTAGAAAACAATGAGAATGGCGATGCAAAGGGTCGCAATGTTGTTCATGGAAGGATGCAAAGGAAATGCGGCCGGTGATTCACTGCATCAAATCATCGATGCCAAGAAATAATCTGCGAGATGTCCAGAACACCGTACAAGGGAAGCAGAACGATCAGCGAGATCCCCATACCCATCAAGCACAGTCCAATCGTCCGCTTCTTGTCGGGAATCTGCTGTCTTGGCAGAACAGCCAACCCGACGATTGATATGGCAAGAAACAAGTGCGCTGCGACCAAGATCAATGGAAGCAGGCTGTAGTGGAGAACCGCCGCTACCGGCATGGCCCAAGAGTGAATATCACCTTGTGCTAGCAGTTCGAAGAGGCGGGACATGCCGAACAGGCCTGCAAGGCAGACCATTCCACCGATCAGCCACCAATGCACTGATCGCTGGAGAACTTGGGTCAAGGTTGGCTCGGTGGCGTTCATGCAATTGACCTACGGACGACTGGCTCTGAGGCTTTGAGCTCGAGACGTCATGGATGGCCGCTGGAGCCGGTTCGGGTGCCGGCTTCAACATTCTCTGCCTGCGACGGGTAGAAGTGCCGGCAGAAGCGCCACTCATGGACAGGTTGGTCGTCGATGTACACCGAGGGCTTGGGCAGGAATCCTTCGAAGCAATCGGCAATTCCAAGCTCTGCCGCCGTGTTTCTGCAGTATTCAGCGCCACCCGAACTCCAAAGGTACAGCGTGGCGCCCTCTGATTTGAGCCGCCTCACTTGCGCGATGACGGCGGGCATGGGAATGCGCTTGATACCCATCGAGCGAACCATCGTGTCGTCGATGTCAACAAAAACGACTTGTGCGGACATGGGCGAAGTTGTCATGGGCAGGGGCTGAAGAACCGGGCCAGCTGGGCTGGTCCAGTGTGTTTGGACGAGGACTTGCAAAAGACCATCAAGGGCGGCTGCCGGTTCTGCCGCGCCCATCATCATCACCGGAACGATTCGGGATCAATCGCATGCCGGTGCAGTTTGTCGTACAGGGTTTTCTTGGCGATGCCCAGGTGTTGCATCACGTCCTGCATGCGGCCTTGGTGGCGGCGCAGGGCGTGTTCGATCAGGGCCTTTTCGACCACGTCCATCTGCTGGGCCAAGGGCAGGGGGGCGGCGGTGTCGGGCTCGGGCACCAGGCTGGCGCCGCCGGCCTCCAGCACAAAGCGGTCGGCGGCGTTGCGGATCTCTCGCACGTTGCCGGGCCAATGGTGGGCCATCAGCTCGCGCAGGTGCTCGGGCCGGCGCTCGGGCGCGGGCAGGCCGTAGCGGCTGCTGGCCAGGCCGACGAAGTGTTCAAACAGCAGGGGGATGTCTTCTCGGCGCTCGCGCAGCGGGGGCAGGCGCAGCACGGCCACATTGAGCCGGTAGTACAGGTCACTGCGGAACTTCTGCTGCTCGCTCAGGGCCAGCAGGTCAAATTTGGTGGCAGCCACCACCCGCAGGTTGACGGGCACTTCCTCGTTCGAGCCCAGCCGCTCGATCTTGCGCTCTTGCAGGATGCGCAGCAGCTTGATCTGCATGGCCATGGGCATGGACTCGATCTCGTCGAGCAGCAGCGTGCCGCCGTTGGCATGCTCGATCTTGCCGATGCGCCGCTTGGCGGCCGAGGTGAAGGCGCCGGGCTCGTGGCCGAACAGTTCGCTGTCGAACAGGGTCTCGGGCAGGCCGCCGCAGTTGATGGCGACGAAGTTGCGGTCGCGCCGGCTGCTGTGGTCGTGCAGGCAGCGGGCCACCAGCTCTTTGCCGGTGCCGGTTTCGCCGTGGATCATCACGTCGGCCGAGGTGGCGGCCAGCCGCAGGATCAGCCGCCGCACCTCTTGCATGGCCGACGATTGGCCGAGCAGCATGGCCTCGATGCCGCTGCGTTCGGTCAGCTGGGCGCGCAGATCGTCCAGGGCCACGCGCATCACGCGCTTTTCCAGCGCGCGGATGGCGGTGTCGACAAAGCGCTCAGGCGCGAACGGCTTTTCGATGAAGTCGTAGGCGCCGGCGCGCATGGCGCCCACGGCCATGGCAATGTCGCCATGGGCGGTCACCACCACCACCGGGATGTCGGCGTCGATGGCGATGATCTTTTCCAGCAGCAGCAGGCCGCTCATGCCCGGCAGGCGCACGTCGGTGATGACGATGGCCGGCATGCCGGCGCTGATGTGCGGCAGGGCTTGCTCGGCCG
>CALRVU010000295.1:0-5093 GCA_943371685.1 Bordetella parapertussis
GCTGAAAGACTGAGGCAGCCAGTCACGAGATCAGTTATTGCCAAGATTGATGCTAAAAGGTATTTTGATGCATCCGTTGATGCTTGTCTGCTCGTCGTTGAATTTGATCCAGTTGCAACTGCTTTTTATGACTACATTGTTTATGAGAGCCTAGAGGATCGGATTGGGAAAAAGGTTGGTCACCGCCAGGGAATGACGATTAGTAATCTGGAGTCATTTGCGTTGAGTGAATTCCTTTTAGGGCAAAGTCCGCAAAAATGGCGCTCAGGCGTCAAGCATGATGCGTCTGCGGTTATGGAATTCACGCGTTGCGAAAGCGGATATATAAATGGCCTCGGCGAGGTGGTTAAACTGGAGGATGACTACCTTTACCCACTACTCAAGGGTTCTGATATCGGCAGTGGGAAGGCTTGGCGCGAGAAGTTCGTTCTTGTGACGCAGCGCTTCGTCGGAGAAGATACGAACAAAATTAGAGAAATTGCTCCAATTACTTGGGAATATCTCAATGCTCATTCTGAACAGTTGGATGAGCGAGGGAGCAGTATCTATGCAAAAAATCCACGATTCTCAATATTTGGGGTTGGTGAATATACATTTAAATCGTGGCGCATCGCAATCTGTGGGCTCTATAAACATCTGAAATTCCGGTTGGTTCCTCCATTGGAGGAGCGGCCAGTCATGTTTGATGATACTGTATACTATATCTCGTTCGATACTGAAGAAGATGCCTGTCGAGCGCTAGCCGCCATTGAGTCACCCTCCGCTACGGCGTTCCTCTCGTCGCTCATCTTTTGGGATGAGAAGCGCCCGATCAAAACCAGCATTCTCAACGCTTTGGATTGGTCGCGGTTGTAAGCGACCATAGTTTTCCTTTCTGAAATTGCTTTCCGCGTGCGAGCACACCTCGCCCTAGCGATCTAAGCCCACATTACCGGGCGTCAGTTCGGCTCTTCACTCGGCCCTATTGATCGTGCTGCACATTTGGCAGTCGTCGGGTGGCGGCTGCAACAGTTGCTCATTGGTCAAGGGGTGCGCTACTCCGCGCGGCTTAGTCAACCAACTGCCCAAAGCCCAATCAAGGTCAATTGCGACTATTGTCATCGGGGCGGTCCTGGGTCCGTCTGAGATAGCACGCCCGAAGTTGGGACAACTGGGTCTCACAAAGCGGGCGATCTTGCTCAAATAGAACCAGAGCACCTAGCTTCGTGTCGAGCGGCTTGCGAACTCGAAGCATCGGTGAGGCAGACCATCCCAGGAGTTGGCTCAATCTTCATGCTCGGACTTCGTTCCGTTCAATCGGTTCAGTTCAGCATGCCGCTCAGATTTCGGCCGAACTGATTTGCGCGCCGAGGTGGAATTTCAATCGGGATATCAATATTAATTCAACTGTATCTATAAGGAAAAATCAACTGGAAAAACCTATCAGATAAATCGATACCTATCTACTAACTGGCCCCTTGGAGCAATCCTTGGGGCCTTTTTTTTTGGGGCTTCTATGCGTGTGTTTAAATCCAACGAAGAGGTGGAAAAAATTGAAGATCCTGAACTTAAGTTAATCATCCTGGCTCGGGTGGCTGAGCTATCGGAGTATGTCGATCACTTCTCCGAATTGGTGCGCTTTGTGTTGCTGTGCGCCGATGACTGCCTGCCGAGCCTTGAAAACGAACTTGGGTTCACTGTGGTTCCTCGGGGAGCGATCGCCTATCGCAGGTGTGATGCCTACGAGGAACATCGGAGCTTTATGGAATTGGTATATGTGCTGAGCGATGACGGCTCAGGCATCATTGTTTTTATCCCGAAGGAGATCGCTACACCTGAAATTCAAGAGCTTTGTTGTCTATATAGAAAATCGGAGTCGACGCAGTGACGTTGCGACATACGGAGACCATCAACTGGCTGCCCTCGGGTGGCCATTATTTTTTGGAGAATTGACTGCAAGGGGTGTCTCTAAGCATTGGATGGTTGCATAGCCTGTCCGAGCATTCACGATGAGAGTGTGTGGAGCCTGATCTGCAGGCCGCGTGGATCCGAGCAACTGGCGAGCATCGATTATCTAGGCGACAAAGAATGTCAAGCCGTTCCAGATCCCTTGAAACTGAGAACATCCGTGTATCTAAATTGGAGGATTCAATAGTGAGTCTTTCAATTCAACCGAAGGAGATTGTGAAAATGGAAGTGGAAATTAAGACTGTGAAGGCGGTTCAGTGTCAGTCGTTGTCTGGGCTGACCATGTTGACCTATGAGTTTGGTGTGGGTGCGGAGTCGGAGGTATTCATCCGTATCGCGTCAAGTACCGGGAATGGAATGTTCAGTAACGGTTGGGTGTCCTTCCGGGAGGTACTGAATGTCCTGAGTCTGCCGCTCAATCAGGAATCCATCTCCTCGATGGCGTTCCGACCGCTGTATTTGGGGCGCTCTATTAACTCCCCTAGCTTCCTGATGGCTGCGTTGAGAAACGAGGAAGTTGTGGTGGTGCATCCATCGCGCAAGCGTGCGTACCAAGTGTTTTCCGTCTCTGCTTTCGAGGAACGGATTGACGCATTGCGGTTGGCTTGTTTGATTGAAGCACCTCAAGGGGAGCCCATGAGCAACGCCCCCGAGAAGAAGCCATCTAGAAAGGCGGGCAATAAGAAGCCCTGAGCTTCTTCAGAGTAGTAGTCCCTTGGTGCTGCGGTCTGGATGAAGGCTAAGTCACTGACACCAAAGGAGATTTTCAGGAGTGACCAACCGGTAAACCGTCAAACCGACCCTATACCGACCTGAAGACACTTTGGAGATGTGATGGCTTCTTTAACTCTTGCCCTGATCGTAGTTTGTGTTGTGTCGCTGGCCGCCGATTCGACGCGCTGGCTTGGTGTGCTTGCCCTGGCTCTGCTGGTGGTGGTGCGCCCCGTGCTCTTCGCCGCGATGCTGGTCATCGCAGCCGGTGCTTATTTGTACTTTCAACGAAGGAGAGATGATTGAGCTACGACGATGCCTTGTCCGAGGCCATTCGGACTGTGTTGGTGATGGACCTCCCCGAGGAGGACTATCCTGATGCCGTTCAACGCCGAGCGGCACTGCTGGCTGTTTTGGACTCTGACGACGTCAGTACGTCCTGATCGGCCCCTCCGGACAGTAGGCAACTGCCTCTGATCCGTACCCCTCTCGGGCCATTCTTGCGCCCAACCGTCTGACCCGTTGAGGTCGGCACAACTTCCAAGCATCGACGAACGACACGCATCCACCATTGGAGGTAAATGCGCGTCTGTTCGTTGGTGTTTGGCCCCATTTCTCCCGTTTTTTTTTTTGGCGACCACCAGCTGTCCCGGGAAACCTGAAAGCCCGGCGTTCTGGAAAGCTGCCACTCGACCGGCAGGGTGGCTGGATGGCGAGTGGACAGCCTGAAAAGCTGGGGATCTGGTCATGTCCCGCGTCCATCTTCTATCTTGGAGGAAGGAGGGTCAGCAGACCCGCTGTACCAGCGACATAGCTCAGCACTTCTTCTCGGTGGTAGATGGGGCGCTTGGTTCTGATGAGTATGAGACGCTTCCGGATGTGTCGGTGAAGATTGTCGAGGAACTGCGTCTCCATCTCTGCGGTCACATCGCCCTTGTACAAGCGCCAGTAAACACCTCCATTGCGGGTTTCTGCCGACAGGAGTCGCAGCATCGACTGGGTCGGCGGGGAGGCTGCTGAATGCCAAGTGCTTGCCTCTAGGGGTACGGCGTGGTTGAGCCAGCAAACAACTGCGTCGCGCGAGGCAGCGTCCCTCAGCACTTCCGCTTCATGGGTGCGCCACCAGAGCTTGATTTCGTCGACACATCGTGCGGGGTGGGCTTCAGCAGAGTCCTCAAGAGAGATGCCCCACCGGACCAGGTACTTGCCAACACCACGACGAGACAGCTTCGTGCCCGTCTTCTTCTCGATCAGTCTGGAGACCGCCGCCGTGGTCCACATCCAGTCCTTCGCACCGACGCCGGCCATCCGTGGACTGCGTTGGCGGATGGTGATTCGCAGATCCAGCTCTTCTTGAGGCGTCAAGGACCGCCCCTGACCTGATCGGCGACCTCGCGCCTTAGGCGGCTGATATCTCCCGGCTTTGATGGTGGAACTAACGGTGCCATGGGACAACCCGGTCAATCGAACGATCTCCTTCATTGACTCGCCACGCTGGTGGAGTTGGAGCGCCAGCTCCTTTCGATCTCTCCTTTCTGCTTCGGGAAGCCCTCGTGTGTCGCCACTGCCAGTCGGATTGCCTGGGTCACTCCTGATCTGCGAACCATCTGTACTCACAATTTATTCGTGCCATGCAAATGTTGCTCTTCATCAATTAAATCAATGGGTTGGGTGAGATTTCGTCCAGGGGACTCTAGATGGAAATGCCACACAGCAAAAAGGCTGCGCGGCACCACCCCTCAACACTTCAGGAGAACACCCATGATTGAAACCAATTTCACTGCAGAGGCACAACAGCTGCTGGCTGCCATCTGGGGCCCCTACGGCCACCATCACTACTTCGTCACCGCCAATGGATTGGACGATCCAGCAGGCGAACGGGTCTTACACCCCGTGACAGACATCATCGCGAGCGTTGCTCAGGCCATCGAGAGGACGCGCAACGGCTCCGATTGCTTCCTCGCCTGCTCTGAATATGGACCATCCACGAGCCACAGGGCCGAGCACCCCACGGGCGCATGGGCCTTCTGGATGGATGTCGAGTTCTGCCCAGACGGCTACGCGACGGCCGAAGAAGCACGCAGGGTCGTTGGGAGATTCTGCACGGACATGCAGTTGCCGTGGCCGACCCACACGGTCGACACCGGCAGTGGCATTCAAATCTACTGGGCCTTGGATGGAAGGCTAGACGCAGCGGACTGGCTTCCCTGTGCGAAACAGCTAAAGGCGTTGGCACTTGCGTGGGGGCTCCGATCAAACGCGTCTTGCACGGACGACATGGCCTGTCAAATGCGAATCCCAGGTACGTTCGATCACCAGTTCTACCCTGCACGCCCTGTGACGTTGATTGAGTCCGCTGGTGATCACCGCCGGGCCATTATGGTGGATTCAATCCGGCTCGCTAGCGCCAAGTTGGCCCCAAAGGCATCTGCTGA
>CALRVU010000296.1:0-5087 GCA_943371685.1 Bordetella parapertussis
AGCTCTCGCGCCACATCACGCACCTGTTCGCGCAGCCAGCGCTGGGCGGCTGAGGCATGGGTGCGCTCGTGCCAGAGTTGAAAGTAGGCCATGGCCGGAAAGCTGACCGGGCAGCGCACGATCCGCAGCGGCAGGCCGCCCTGGGCCAGCTGCCGCTGGCAGAACTGGCGGCCGGTGGTCAGCACCAGCCGGCTGCCGGCCACCATCGCCGGGGCCAGGCTGAAATGGGCGCAGCGCACGGCGATGCGCCGCTGCAGGCCTTGCAAGGCCAGGTAATCGTCGATCACGCCACGGGCGCCCGGGTGCAGCGGCGTGGGGGCGATGTGGTCGCTGTCCAGGTAGCGCGCTGCCGTCCAGCTGCGCGGCTGGGTCACGGCGGGGTGGTCAGCAGCCACCAGGCAGACCACCTCGTCGCTCATCAAGCGACCCAGGTGCAGCTCCTCGGGCGGTTGCAGCCAATTGCCCACCACCAGATCCACCTCGCCACTGGCCAGCTTGCGGCGGTAGTCCGAGTCAGCCGAGAGCGGGTGCAACACGACCTTCATGCGCGGCGCCATCTGCTGCAGGCGCGTCACCAGGCCGGGCAGGAACAGGGGATCGAGGTAGTCGCTGGCGGCCACTTGCACCGTGCTCTCGCTCAAGGCCGGCTCAAAACCGCGGCCCACCCGTGCGGGGCCGAACAAGGCGTCCGCCTCCTTGAGCAGGCGCGCGGCCGGTGCCAGCAGGCTCAAACCCGCCTCGGTGGGCACCAAGCCGGTGCCAGCACGCACCAGCAAAGGATCACCGGTGAGCGCACGCAGCCGCTTGAGCTGGGCGCTCACCTGAGGCTGGGTGCTGCCCAGGCGCAGGGCGGCGCGCGAAACGCTGCGGTCGGTGATCACGGTGTGCAGGACCTTCACAAGATGAAGGTCGATGTTCGCGAAATCAGGCGGCTGCGTCATACGGAATGACTTATGCAACTCATGGGCCCGATCGTATTCAAAATCGGGATCAACGGCGTAAGGTCGCGCGATGATGTCGAGCACACGAGGGAAAACACCGCATGTCGAATGAAGCCACTCCGGTCCGGTTCGTGTTCAAGGGACAGGCCGTCAGCGTCCAGCCCGCCGACGCCACCCGCAGCGTGCTGCAATGGTTGCGCGAGGATGCCCAGGCCTGCGGCACCAAGGAAGGCTGCGCCGAGGGCGACTGCGGCGCCTGCACCGTGATCGTGGCCGAACTGGCCGAACGTGTGCCCGCCGGCAGCCGGGCCGTCATCAGCCAAGGCCTGGCGCTGCGGCCAGTCAATGCCTGCATCCGCTTCCTGCCCACCTTGCATGGCAAGGCCTTGCTGACGGTGGAAGATCTGGCGGCCGCCAACCCAGCCGCGCTCCACCCTGCTCAGGCCGCACTGGTGGCCTGCCACGGCTCGCAGTGCGGCTTCTGCACCCCCGGCTTCGCCGTCAGCCTGGCCATCAGCCACGAGCGCCATGCCGCCGGCGGCCCTTGCCCCAGCCGGGCCGAGCTGGCCGACGACCTGGCCGGCAACCTGTGCCGCTGCACCGGCTACCGGCCCATCCTGGACGCGGCCGAGCAGATGCTGACCCAGACCGAGCCGCGCCTGCCCCTGGCCGGCCTGCGCGAGCAACTGCAGGCCTTGCAGTCCAGCCCCGACACCGCCCACGACGGCCAGTACCACCAGCCCCGCAGCCTGGACCGCCTGGCCGACCTGCGCCTGACCAAGCCGCAAGCCCAGCTGGTGGCCGGCGCCACCGATGTGGGCCTGTGGGTTAACAAGCAGCACCGGAACCTGGGGGAGGTGATCTTTCTGGGTGATGTGGCCGAATTGCGGCAGGTCGAAGAATCAGAATCCGGCCTGACCCTGGGCGCTGCGGTGACCTTGGAAGACGGCTGGGCGGCCCTGCTGCGCCACTGGCCTTCCTTGAGCGAAATGGCCCGCCGCTTTGCCGGTCCGCCCGTACGCCACGCCGGCACCCTGGTCGGCAACCTGGCCAACGGCTCGCCCATCGGCGACAGCGCCCCGGTGCTGATCGCGCTGGGCGCCAGCCTGCGGCTGCGATGCGGCAGCGCCAGCCGCGATGTGCGGCTGCAGGACTTCTATCTGGACTACATGAAGAACCAGTTGCAGCCCGGTGAGTTCGTCGAGTCGGTCTGCGTGCCCTGGCAGACCGGCGAGGCTGGCTGGCAAGTGCAGGCACACAAGATCAGCAAGCGCTTTGACTGCGACATCTCGGCCCTGAGCGCCGGCTTTGCGCTGAAACTGGACGGCGACCGCGTGACCGACGTGCGGCTGGCCTATGGCGGCATGGCCGGCATCGTCAAGCGGGCCAGCGCCGCTGAGGCCGCGCTGCGCGGCCAGCCCTGGACTGAAGGCCCACTGCGCGCCGCCCAGGCCGCGCTGGCGCAAGACTTCCAACCCTTGAGCGACTTGCGGGCCAGCGCCGACTACCGGCAGCAGACCGCCGCCGCCCTGCTGGAGCGCTTGTGGTTGTCAACCCGGCTGGCGCAACCCGTGTCGCTGGCCCAACTTCGGGTGCATGCCGCATGAACACGCCCACCACCCCCACCCCTGTCCTGCACAGCCCGGAGCCGGTGGTCGGCCGCTCGGTGCCGCATGAGTCCGCCGCGTTGCATGTGAGCGGCCGCGCCGCCTACATCGACGACATCCCCGAGGCGGCCGGCACCTTGCATGCCGCGCTCGGCCTGTCGCCGGTGGCGCACGGCCGGCTGCTGGCCGTGGACAAGGCAATGCTGCTGGCCCTGCCCGATGTGGTGGCGGTCTACACCGCCGACGACATCCCCGGCGCCAACAACATCGGCCCGATCGTGCACGACGACCCGGTGCTGGCGCATGGCAGCCTCAACTACCTGGGCCAGCCGGTGTTGGCCGTGGTGGCCCGCAACCGCCAGGCCGCCCGCCGCGCGGCCGCCCAGGTGGCCAAGGCCCTGCAGATCGAACCCCTGCCCGCGGTGCTGGACCTGCGCGCCGCCCATGCCGCCGGCCAGTATGTGGTGCCCCCCATGCACCTGAGCCGCAGCCAGCATCCCGGCGGCGTGGATGGCGCCATGGCCGACGCACCGCAGCGCCTGAGCGGCCAGTTCAGCCTGGGCGGGCAGGAGCAGTTCTATCTGGAGGGCCAGATCAGCTACGCCCTGCCGCAGGACGACGGCGGCTTGAAGGTGCACTGCTCCACCCAGCATCCGAGCGAGATGCAGGCCCTGATCGCCCATGCCCTGGGCATGGCCAACCATGCGGTGCAGGTGGAATGCCGGCGCATGGGCGGCGGCTTTGGCGGCAAGGAGTCGCAATCAGCCCTGTTCGCCTGCGTGGCGGCGCTCGCGGCCCAGCGGCTGGGCAAGCCGGTCAAATTGCGGCTGGACCGCGACGACGACTTCATGATCACCGGCCGGCGCCACGGTTTTGAGTTTGACTGGCAGGCCGGCTTTGATGCCGCCGGCCGGGTGCTGGCGGTGGAGGTGACGATGCTGGGCCATGCCGGCCACTCGGCCGACCTGTCGCCGCCGGTGCTGACCCGGGCCATCTGCCACTTCGACAATGCCTACTGGCTGCCCGACGTGGCCATCCACGGCTACCTGCCGCGCACCCACACCCAGAGCAACACGGCCTTTCGCGGCTTTGGCGGGCCGCAAGGCGCCATCGCCATCGAGCTGATCCTTGACAGCATCGCCCGGCACCTGGGCCTGGACCCGCTGTCGGTGCGCCAGGCCAACTGGTATGGCACAGCCGAGGACGGCCAGCAGCGCCACATCACGCCCTATCTGCAGGAACTGCGCGACAACATCATCGCGCCCCTGGTGGATGACCTGGCCGCACAGGCCGCCTACGAACGGCGCCGCGCCGAGGTGACGGCCTTCAATGCCGCCAGCCCCTGGTTGAAGAAGGGCCTGGCCCTGACGCCGGTGAAGTTCGGCATCTCGTTCAACGTCAACCATTTCAACCAGGCCGGCGCCCTGGTGCACCTCTACACCGATGGCTCGGTGCTGGTGAACCATGGCGGCACCGAAATGGGCCAGGGCCTGAACACCAAGGTGGCGCAAGTGGTGGCGCAAGAGCTGGGCGTGACCCTGGCCAGCGTGCGGGTGACGGCCACCGACACCGCCAAGATCGCCAACACCTCGGCCACGGCTGCGTCCACCGGCGCCGACCTGAACGGCAAAGCCGCCCAGGACGCCGCCCGGCGCATCCGCACCCGGCTGGCCGACTGGCTGGCCAGCCACTGGCAGGTGCCGGCCGAGGCGCTGGTGTTTGGGGGTGGCTTGGTGCGCGGGCCGCAGGGCCAGCAGATGGCCTTTGGCGAGCTGGCCCAGCTGGCTTATGTGGCGCGGGTCCAGCTCTGGGCTGACGGCTTTTATGCCACGCCCGGCCTGCACTGGGACCGCAAGACCCTGACCGGCCGGCCGTTCTACTACTTTGCCTACGGCGCAGCACTCAGCGAGGTGCTGCTGGACACCCTGACCGGCGAGTGGAAGCTGCTGCAGGCCGACCTGCTGCATGACGTGGGCCAGTCGCTCAATCCGGCCCTCGACATCGGCCAGATCGAAGGCGGCTTTGTGCAGGGCATGGGCTGGCTGACCACCGAGGAGCTGGTCTGGCACCCGGTCAGCGGCAAGCTTTTGACCCATGCGCCGTCCACCTACAAGATCCCCACAGCCAACGACCTGCCCGAGGCCTTCAGCACCCGGCTCTACCCCGGCCGCAATGTGGAGGACAGCATCCACCGCAGCAAGGCGGTGGGCGAGCCACCGCTGCTGCTGGCCTTCTCGGTGTTTTTTGCGCTGCGCGACGCCGTGGCGGCCTGCGGCGCGCCGGGCTGCCAACCCCCGCTGCGGGCACCCGCCACGCCGGAGGCCTTGCTGTCGGCCCTCAACGCCGTCAAGTCAGGCGCAGCGCAGCCATGAGCGCCCGCCTGCGAGCCCAGGCACAGGCTTGGCTGCAGCAGGGCCAGGCCGCGCAGTGGGTGGAGGTCGTTCAGTCCAAGGGGTCGGTGCCGCGCGAGGTGGGCACCCGGATGCTGGTCAGCGCCCAAGAAGTGCTGGGCACCATCGGCGGCGGGCATCTGGAATGG
>CALRVU010000297.1:0-5081 GCA_943371685.1 Bordetella parapertussis
CGGCTTCGACATTCAAACTCAACCATGGACATCCTCAGGGGGCGCGCAGGCGCCCGAAATCGATCACAGGCCGCTTGCAGCCCGCCAGAACCAGGCTGCAGTGTCGCGCCTGAGGGCTGGGCAAGCTGTTACCAAATCAAAGCACGGCCCGGCAGCAACACTCGCCGGTACCCCTGACATGGCTGCCATGAACACACGTCTGTCCATGAGCGGCATCGAACAGGAACGAGACTGAAGCCCACGGATCGTTGGCGCACAGACGCAGGCGGGAGCGAAGCGCAGATTCCATGCTCTGCCCGGCTGCGCAAGCGCCGGAACCCAAGCACCCGCAATGGAGCATGACCCCATGAATCGCAAGATGCACTCTTCCTGGCTGGCCTTGGCCGCGCTCACGGCCGGCCTGTTGGCCAGCGCCTGCAAGCAGCAACCGGAGCCGACGGCCGCCAACCCCAGCCCCGCCTCGGACAGCGCCATGGCGGCCAGTCCGGTCGCTCAGGTGTCAGACATCGACGTGACCGAGCATGTGCAGACCGCCTTGCGGCAGAAGGAGTCGCTGAAGGACTTCGACATTGCCGTCGTCACCCTCAAGGGCGATGTGCGCTTGACGGGCATGCTCGACACCCAAGCCCAGATCGACGACGCGCTGCAGATTGCCCGCGCCGCTGACGGTGCCCATGCCGTCCACAATGAGCTGACGCTCAAGAACTGAGCGCCAGGCCCGGCAGCTGCCGGCTCAGTTGAGCGGCAAGCCGGTGTGGCTGCGGAACACCCCCTCGGAGCAGGCATTGCAATTGGGCTCACCGGTGGTGGAGAGCGATGGATCGAAGCGATTGAAATAGAGGAATGCGCCTTCCGCGGTGACATAGACCTCTGGATCGCTGCGCATGCGCAAGGTCGTGTCGTCGGTGAGCTGACGCAGCAAGGGCTTGCTCACGTCCAAGTTGACCAGCCAGAGCGACGTGGGATAGCTCGGGGCGCGGGTGGCCGCCGCAAACGCGACGTAGGACTTGCTCTTGTAGGTGAAGGGCTCAGGCGAATTGAGGATGGCATTGTTGGGCGTGACGGCCGTGCGCACCACCTCCCAGGCCGGGGTGCTCGGATCCACCTGCCGGTAGACCCGCAACTCGCGGTCTTCGACCACCGTCAACAACAGATAGTCATTGGCGTACTCGGGTGCCTGCCACATCCATGGCACCGAATGCAGGTCCTTGTTGCCGGCATCGAAGGTCAATTGCTCCACCACATCGGTATCGAGCCAGACCCGATGCACCTGCTTGATGCCCGCCACGGGCGCCACGAACACCGCAGCCCGGGCCCCCTTGACGAAGCGCAGCGAGCGGAACGAGGCCGGATAGGCCGTCACCTTCTTCTCGGACTTGCTGTCGTAGAGGTTGCGCCAGTAGTGGTTGCCTTTGGGATCCACATAGCTGATGCGGGGCAACTTGTCGCCCTTGTCCTTGCTGGCATAAGGCGCGTTGCGCTGCAGATTGGCCGACAGGAAGCGCGAGGTCCAGACCTTGCCATCGGCGGTCTCGGCCAGGGCCAGCCGCGCACTGGCCTGCTCATGCGGCACGCCCACGCCGAAGCGGGTGTAGACGATCTGGTCGCCCTTGGCCGTGGTGATCCACTCCGGGCCGTTGCCGATCAGGTCCAGGTCGGACGTGTTGGAGGCGTTGGTATCGATCAGCGTGCCGCGGCCGTCGGCCGGCACGAACAAACCGGTCACCGGATCCACCCCGGCCAGCCACAGATTGCCCAGGCTGTCGCTCCAGACGATGGCATTGCGGGTCTGGCTGTACTCCGCATCGATCAAGTCCCACTGCGAGGACACCAAGGTCTCGTTCTTGACGAAGGCCGCATGTGACGCTGCAGCGAACACACAGGCAAGGAGCAAGCCGGAAACGCGCGCCAGCGCGCCCGTTCGCAGAGCAGGCAGGGTGAAGATCATCGGCAAAACTCCCGTCAGTAACCAGACAAGCACAATGCCCGAGCATGCCTGATCAGTCAGGCGGGCTTCAATCCCACAACTGCACAGTCCAGACCAAAGCCTGCAGCGAAAGGCAACGCAGTGCGGGGTTCCGTGAACTTGCACCGGTCGCGGATGGGCACCAAGGGTCGCCAAAGATCGGGAATGGCACCCCGAATCGTGATGTGGCGAGTCACCACAAGATGCGGCAAGTTGCAGCCTCGTGAGCCCCCTGAGCTTCCCTCAGCCCGCCAGCTCACAGGCGAAAAAAAACCAGCGTGGTTGCATCTGCAACTGCGCTGGCCTTCTTTGCTTTCTTGTTTTGGTGCCCAGGAGAGGACTCGAACCTCCACGGAGTTACCCGCTAGTACCTGAAACTAGTGCGTCTACCAATTCCGCCACCTGGGCATGTTGCAAGGGCTCATACTTTTAAATTTCTTCAAAAATACTTTGCGCTGCAGCAAGCCTAGCAGTTTAGCATCAATCCTTTCCAACGCGCAAGCCCCTTTGAAAATGAAAACGTCATTGCCTAACCTTGACGCCGGGCTGGCGAACCTGGCCTGTGCGCTGGCCGAGGCCCAACACCTGGGCGGCGCATTGCCAGCTGCTGATTGGCTGGGCTGCCTGCAGGACACCGAAACGGCCCGCGCGGTGCACCACGCCACCGGCGTGGCACTGGGCTGGTGGGGGCCTGATGTGCAGCCCAATCTGTGGAAATCGGGGGCCGGCAGCCGGACGCAGCCGCTGGGCCACGCCGCTCTGCCTCGCGCCCGCCTGACCCAGGCTCCGTGCGCACACCACCAAGCAGCCTCGCGCAGACCCCTGCGGGTGGAGCCCGAGTTGGCATTCAGACTGGGAGTCTCGGTCAGCCCGGCCCAGGCCGCCTCGCTGGATGAAGCGCAAGCCTGGGCGCTGATGGACGGCATGGCGCTCTCGCTGGAGTTTCTGGACTGCCGTTGGCAGGATCCGGGCGAGGCCGACGCCCTGCTGCTGCTGGCCGACGGCCTGTGGCATGGCGGCCTGCACCTGGGCCCCTGGCTGCCCATGACCGGACGTGACTGGGCGCAGCAAGCAGGCACGCTCAGCATCGGCAGCCACCCTCCCCTGCCCTTCTGCGGCAGCCACCCCTTGGGCTCGCCCAGCTGGCTGTTGCCGCAATGGCTGCAGCACCTGACCCGTCACGGCCAAAGCGTGGCGGCTGGCACCGTGGTCACCACCGGGAGCTGGGCGGGTGCCCACGCCGTGCAAGCAGGCGAGACCATCACGCTGCACTTTGATGACATCGGCAGCCTGGAGGTGACACTGGCGGGGCCGGCCACCGTCTGATCATCCGACCGGATCGCTCCGGCAATCCGCACTTGTCATCGCGGCGACACGCCGGGATGGCAGCGTGAGTCTCAATTTCACCCTGATTGAACGAGAGCGAGAGCGACCATGCGCCCAGAAGACCACCAGGAACTGCTCCGCCGAATCGAGCGCGACTTGCTGGACGGCTATGACGAGGAGTTCGAACTCGAACTCGAGGATCGCAACCTCGATGTCATGTCCGGCCTGGCCGACGACGCCCAGTGGAAGGCTGACCGGCAGAACTACTTTCGAGAGCTGTTCCGGCTGCAGGCCGAACTGGTCAAGCTGCAGGATTGGGTGGCCCACAGCCGCCACAAGGTGGTGATCCTGTTCGAGGGGCGGGATGCGGCGGGCAAGGGTGGCGTGATCAAGCGCATCACGCAGCGGCTCAATCCACGGGTCTGCCGCGTCGTGGCCTTGCCGGCACCGAACGACCGCGAGCGCACGCAGTGGTATTTCCAGCGCTATGCCGCCCACCTGCCGGCGGCCGGCGAGATCGTGCTGTTCGACCGCAGCTGGTACAACCGCGCCGGCGTCGAGAAGGTGATGGGCTTTTGCAGCGACGACGAGGTGGAGGAGTTCTTCCGCTCGGTGCCGGAGTTCGAACGCATGCTGGTGCGCTCGGGCATCCAGGTCATCAAGTACTGGTTCTCGATCACCGATGAAGAGCAGCACCTGCGCTTTCTGGGCCGCATCCATGACCCGCTCAAGCAATGGAAGCTCAGTCCCATGGACCTGGAGAGCCGTCGCCGCTGGGAGGAATACACCAAGGCCAAGGAGGCGATGATCGAGCGCACCCACATTGCCGAGGCGCCCTGGTGGGTGGTGCAGGCGGTGGACAAGAAGAAGGCTCGCCTGAACTGCATTGCCCACCTGCTGCAGCAGATGCCCTACACCGAGGTGCAGCGGCCGACCATCGAACTGCCCGAGCGCGAGCGCCATGAGGACTATTCCCGCCAGCCGGTGCCGGGCGAAATGATCGTGCCAGAAATCTATTGAGTCACGAATAGAGCCGTCAAGCGCCCGCTTTTCGGCTCAAGAACCCGCTGAGGCCGTCGATAAGCTTCCCACTGTCTGTCTTGAGGTGTGTCTTCTGACACCTCAACAGGAAGCTGATCAACTCAGAGGGTTCTCATGATCAAAAAACTCCACTCAGTCCATGCCCTGGCCCTGGCGGCCTTCATGGCCGGCTCTGCCTGCGCTGCCGACGGCGGTGTCGAAGTCAAACTCAGCGGCTACGGCACCGTCGCCGCGACCGTGACCGACTCTTCGGACGTCGCGTTTCGCAACAACGTCTGGAAGACTAAGGGCGTCAGCAACTCGGTCGACATCGGCAACGACTCGCGCTTCGGCGTGCAGGCCGTGGTCCTGTTCAACAAGGACCTGTCGTTCACCGGCCAGCTGGTGGGCCAACGCCGCATGACCGGCGTCGAGGATGCCGACTTCGGCAAGGACAAGGACCTGGATCCCAAGGTGGAGTGGTTCTACGCCCAATACGCGGTGACGCCCAGCTTCAATGTGCGCCTGGGTCGCTCGGTCCTGCCGGCGTTCCTGTTGTCGGACTCGCTGAACGTCGGCTATGCCGCTCCCTGGTTGCGCGCACCGATGCACTTGTATGCCAGCCAAGCGCTCTCGACGCTGGACGGCGTGCAGCTGAACTGGCGCGACTCGCTCGGCGGCTTCAACGTTGGCGTGCAAGGTTCATACGGCAAGTCCAACGGTGAATACCAACTGCCCATCCTGGGCTCGCAGACCATCCAGAGCGAAG
>CALRVU010000298.1:0-5053 GCA_943371685.1 Bordetella parapertussis
TTGCGGGTCAGCCCGGTGTGATCGGCGTAGGCCCACCAAAGAACGGCCAGGCCGAACAGCAGAACCATCCACCACCAGCTCCAACTGTCGACCACGCTCCACCCCAGCAGCTTCAACACCAGCAGCAGAACGCCGAGCACGACAAAAACCATACACTTCCCCCAACAGTCCACGCCTTGCCTTGCACCGCGCCTGAACACGGCAGTGCACCTTCAGCTTGGCATGGCTTGCACTGTAAGTCACGCCTGCAGATGTTTGCTTCTGTTGCGCGGCCCGCCCCTGTCCACCCAGCCCGAAAGACGGTTCGATGAAAACCTTGATCGCCGCCCTGGCCCTTTGCGCCACTGCCGCCCTTGCCCCTGCCCACGCCAGCGCTGATCTGGCAGCCAAGAAGAACTGCATGGCCTGCCATGCCACCGACAAGAAGCTGGTGGGCCCGTCGTTCAAGGACGTGGCCGCCAAGTACGCAGGTCAGAAGGACATGGCCGCCAAGCTGGCGGAGAAGATCCAGAAGGGCGGCGTCGGCGCCTGGGGTCAGATCCCGATGCCGGCCAATGCCGTCAGCGCGGACGAGGCCAAGCAACTGGCCGCCTGGGTCCTGACGGTCAAGTAAGCCGTCGGACGCCCAAGAAAAAAAGCCTCGCGATGCGAGGCTTTTTGATTGCTGTTCTGGTGTTCGCTCACATCGCTGCGCGATATGAGCAAACCCCGAACAACTGACCTGAAGGTCAGTTGTTCTCAGACAACTGCTCGAGGATCGCGGGATTTTCCAGCGTGCTGGTGTCCTGGGTGATGGCCTCACCCTTGGCGATCGAGCGCAGCAGGCGGCGCATGATCTTGCCCGAGCGGGTCTTGGGCAGGTTGTCGCCAAAGCGGATGTCCTTGGGCTTGGCGATCGGGCCGATCTCCTTGCCCACGTGATCGCGCAGGATCTTTGCAATGGCCTTGGCCTCGTCGCCCATGGGACGCGGCCGCTTGAGCACCACGAAGGCGCAGACCGCCTCACCGGTGGTGTCGTCCGGACGGCCCACCACGGCGGCCTCGGCCACCAGCTCGGTGCAGCTCACCAGCGCCGATTCGATTTCCATCGTGCCCATGCGGTGGCCCGACACGTTCAGCACGTCGTCAATGCGGCCAGTGATGGTGAAGTAGCCGGTCTTCTCGTCGCGGATCGCACCGTCGCCGGCCAGGTAGTACTTGCCCTGGAAGTCGGCCGGGTAATAGCTCTTCTTGAAACGCTCCGGATCGCCCCAGATGGTCCGGATCATCGAGGGCCAGGGGCGCTTGACGACCAGGATGCCGCCCTGCCCGTTGGGCACGTCCTTGCCGGTCTCATCCACGATGGCGGCCATGATGCCGGGGAACGGGAGCGTGCAGGAGCCCGGGATCAGCGGGGTGGCGCCCGGCAGCGGGGTGATCATGTGGCCGCCGGTCTCGGTCTGCCAGAAGGTGTCGACGATGGGGCAGCGGCCGCCGCCCACATGCTTGTGATACCACTCCCAGGCGGCGGGATTGATGGGCTCGCCCACCGAACCCAGGATGCGCAGCGAGCTCAGGTCGTAGCTCTTGGGGTGCACCGCGTCGTTGGCCTCGGCCGCCTTGATCAGCGAGCGGATGGCGGTGGGCGCGGTGTAGAAGATCGAGACCTTGTGGTCCTGGATCATCTTCCAGAATCGGCCGGCATCCGGGTAGGTGGGCACGCCTTCAAAGACGATCTCGGTGCCGCCCAGCGCCAGCGGGCCGTAGGTGATGTAGGTGTGGCCGGTCACCCAGCCGATGTCGGCCGTGCACCAGAACACATCGTCGGCCTTCAGGTCGAAGGTCAGCTTGGTGGTCAGGGCTGCATGCAGCAGGTAGCCGCCGGTGCTGTGCTGCACGCCCTTGGGCTTGCCGGTCGAGCCCGAGGTATAGAGCAGGAACAGCGGATGCTCGGCACCCACCCACTCCGGCTCACAGGTGGTCGGCAAGCCGCTGATCAGGTCAGCCATCCACAGGTCGCGCCCGGCCGTCATGGCCACGGGCTGGCCCGAGCGCTTGACGACCAGCACATTGGTGACGGCCTCGCAGCCGCCCAGCGCCAGCGCCTCGTCGACGATGGACTTGAGCGGCAGCACCTTGCCACCGCGCACCTGGTGGTCGGCGGTGATGATGGCCTTTGCGCCGGTGTCCTCGACGCGGTCGCGCACGCTCTGCGCCGAAAAGCCGCCGAACACCACCGAATGAGTGGCACCGATGCGGGCGCAGGCCTGCATGGCGGCCACGCCGTCGATCGACATGGAGATGTAGATCACCACCCGGTCGCCCTTGCCGATGCCGATGGACTTCAGGCCATTGGCGATCTGGCAGGTCTTGGCCAGCAGTTCAGAGTAGGTGACGCGGGTCACTTCGCCGCCGTCGGCCTCGAAGATGATCGCCGTCTTGTCACCCAGGCCACGCTCGATGTTGCGATCCAGGCAGTTGTAGGAGGCATTCAGCGTGCCGTCCTCGAACCACTTGAAGAACGGCGCTTCGGCCTCGTTGAGCACCTTGGTGAAGGGGGTCTGCCAGCTGATCAGCTCCCGCGCATGGCGGGCCCAGAAGCCTTCGTAGTCGGCTTCAGCTTCGGCGCACAGCGCCTCGTAGGCGGCCATGCCGGACACATGGGCTGCAGCCGCCGCAGCGGCCTCGGGCAAATAGACCTTGAGTTCTTCGCTCATCGATTGTCTCCTCGAAAGCTCGGTTTGATTTGTTGCACTGTGTGCGTCCGGTCGTGACTGTGTGCCGGCCGTCTGACTAACGGCTTACTCCTGAGTGGCGTGCTTGTCATGTCCGCATGGCCATAGCCGACTAAAATCGTGCCAGTCGATCTCAACCTTCCAGTCACCACCGCCTCCATGCATCCCAAGCCTGAACCCGCCCGCCGCCACGCCGTGCTGACACCCCTGGCCGGGCTGATCTTTGCCAGCCGCTGGCTGCAAGTGCCGCTCTATCTCGGCCTGATCCTGGCGCAGGGCGTCTACGTGTTTCACTTCTGGGTCGAACTCGTGCACCTGATTGAAGCCGCCTTCGGCAACCAGCATGCGCTGCAGATCCTGGTGCAGAGCGTGGGCTACGACGCCTCCAAGGTGCCGCTGACCGCCCTCAATGAAACCATCATCATGCTGGTCGTGCTGGGCTTGATCGACGTGGTCATGATCTCCAATCTGCTGATCATGGTCATCGTCGGTGGCTACGAAACCTTTGTATCGCGCCTCAACCTCGAAGGCCACCCCGATCAACCCGAGTGGTTGAGCCATGTCAATGCTTCGGTGCTCAAGGTCAAGCTGGGCACCGCCATCATCGGCATCAGCTCCATCCACCTGCTCAAGACCTTCATCAACGCCGAGAGCTACAGCGAGAAGACGCTGATCGCCCAGACCGTCATCCACATCGCCTTCCTGCTGTCTGCGCTGGCGATCGCCGCCACCGACCGCCTGCTGCATCCGCCGGGCAGCGGCGACGCGCACTGAAGCCCATCGCCGGCCACGCCAGCCTCATGCAAGGGTCGTGAGGCAGCATCCCCGCCAGAATCCCTGCATCGCCCCAGCCGAGAACACAACATGACCGTCATCCGCCAGGCAGACCTGATCGAATCCGTGGCCGCTGCGCTGCAGTACATCAGCTACTACCATCCTGCCGACTTCATCGCCCACCTGGCCCGCGCCTATGAGCGCGAGGAAAGCGCCGCCGCCAAGGATGCGATCGCCCAGATCCTGACCAACTCGCGCATGTGCGCCGAAGGCCGGCGGCCGATCTGCCAGGACACTGGCATCGTCAATGTGTTCCTGAAGATCGGCATGGACGTGCGCTGGGACGGCTTCACCGGCTCGCTCGCCGACGCGGTGAACCAAGGGGTGCGCCAGGGCTACCTGCACCCGGACAACGTGCTGCGCGCCTCGGTGCTGGACGACCCGATCTTTGCCCGCAAGAACACCAAGGACAACACTCCGGCCGTGATCCACATGGAAGTGGTGCCGGGCAACACGGTTGATGTGATCGTGGCGGCCAAGGGCGGTGGCTCCGAGAACAAGTCGAAGATGGCCATGCTGAACCCGGGCGACAACATCGTCGACTGGGTGCTCAAGACCGTGCCGACCATGGGCGCCGGCTGGTGCCCGCCCGGCATGCTGGGCATCGGCGTGGGTGGCACGGCCGAGAAGGCGGTGATGCTGGCCAAAGAGGTGTTGATGGAAGACATCGACATGTACGAACTGCTGGACCGCGGCCCGCAGAACAAGCTTGAAGAACTGCGCATCGAGCTCTACGAGAAGGTCAATGCGCTGGGCATCGGCGCGCAAGGCCTGGGCGGCCTGACCACGGTGCTGGACGTCAAGATCAAGACCTTTGCCACCCATGCGGCCTCCAAGCCGATCGCCATGATCCCGAACTGCGCCGCCACCCGGCATGCGCACTTCGTGCTCGATGGCTCCGGCCCGACCTACCTGGAGGCGCCCAGCCTGGACCTGTGGCCCGACGTGCACTGGGCACCGGACTACAACAAGAGCCAGCGGGTCGACCTGAACACCCTGACCAAGGCCGAAGTGGCCAGCTGGAAGCCCGGCCAGACCCTGCTGCTCAACGGCAAGATGCTGACCGGCCGCGACGCTGCCCACAAGCGCATTGCCGACATGCTGGCCAAGGGTGAGCCGCTGCCGGTGGACTTCACCAACCGGGTCATCTATTACGTCGGCCCGGTCGATCCGGTGCGCGACGAGGTGGTGGGCCCGGCCGGCCCGACCACCGCCACCCGCATGGACGGCTTTACCCGCATGATGCTGGAGAAGACCGGCCTGATCTCGATGATCGGCAAGTCCGAGCGCGGCCCGGTCGCCATCCAGGCCATCAAGGACAACCAGAGCGCCTACCTGATGGCCGTGGGCGGCAGCGCCTACCTGGTTTCCAAGGCCATCAAGGCCGCCAAGGTGGTGGGTTTTGCCGACCTGGGGATGGAAGCCATCTACGAGTTCGACGTGGTCGACATGCCGGTGACGGTGGCGGTGGACGCCGGCGGCACCAGCGCCCACATCGAAGGGCC
>CALRVU010000299.1:0-5048 GCA_943371685.1 Bordetella parapertussis
CCTTTGAGTTGCTGACCGACGACAACCAGCTCAAGCAGGAGGCCTTGCGACAGAGCGAGCTGCGCTTTCGCCAATGGGCGCTGGCCACCGCCGTGGCGGCCACGGCCTTGGCGCTGCTGCTGCTGGGCTACCTGCGCATGCGCTCGACCCAGCGAGTCTTGCGCCTGTCCACCGAGCGGCTGAAATTGCAGAGCGAGCAGGATGCGCTGACCGGCTTGGCCAACCGGCGCCACTTCCAGATGCGCAGCGGCATGAGCGAGGGCCGCGATCTGGCCCAGGGCACGCTGTACCTGCTCGATCTGGATCACTTCAAGCGCATCAACGACCGCTTTGGCCATGCCGCTGGCGATGCGGTGTTGATCGAAGCCGCGCGCCGGCTCAAGGCGGTGGTCCGCGAACAAGATCTGGTGGTGCGCTGGGGCGGCGAAGAGTTCCTGATCCTGGTCGAGGCCGAAGGGGCTGAGCAGGTCGAGCTGCTGGCGGAGCGTCTGCTGGCCGCGCTGGCATCGGTGCCTGTGGTGGCCGGCACCGCGCACATCGCCGTCACGGCATCGATCGGTTTTGCCAGTTTCCCCTTGCACCCGGGGCAACTGGATGTGCCGTGGGCCATGGCCATTGATCTGGTGGATTCGGCCATGTACATCGCCAAGACGCAGGGCCGCAATCGGGCGGTGGGCATCCGGCGCATGCCGGCTGATGGCTTGGCGGCGCTGGAAACGCTGATGCAGGATCTGGAGGCCGCATGGCGTGACGGCGTGATTCAGCTGGTCGAGTTTCAGGGGCCGGCCGGCGTGGGGCAGACCGAATGAGCGCCCTGCGCCACACAGGATGGCAATTTTGGGCTGCGCGCCTGCTGGGCGCAGGCTGCTGTGTGGCAGCCTCGCTGGCCCATGGGCAGCCAGACAGTGCAGCGCTGCTCGCGGCAGAGCTGCAAATGGAAGTTCTGCTTCAGCAAGGCGAGGACTTTCCCGAGGAGGCATTGTCGGCACTGCCGGCCGATCAGGCGGCGCCCGAGGGTGTGGAGGCTGCCGCCTGGCAGCGCATGCTGTTGCGCACCCGGGGCCTGGTGGCGGCGAGATCTGGCATGACGGCCGTGGCCAAAGCCAGCGTGGAGGGGCTGCAAGCCCTGAACGCCGCGGCCAGCAGTCCGCAGTTGCAGGGCGATCAAGCGCTGATCCAGGCCAGTCTGCATGATCTGTTGGGTCAGGCTGAGCTGGCCGAGCAGCAGGCCCGTCTGGCCAACGCCCAATATGCCCAGGCCTGTGGCGCCCGGGTGCCTGCGCCGGACTGCAATCCCCGGGCCTGGTGGCGCGTCCTGCGCTTGCTGGCCTTGCGTGCCGAGGGCCAGGGCGCGCTGGTGGATGCCATGGACTGGGCGCAACGCGGACAGGCCCAGGCCGCCAAGGCCGACGATCCGCTGATGCAATCGGCCAGCCTGTCGGGCATGGCCTTGCTCAGCCATGCGCTGGGTGACGCCGAACGTGCCAGCCGCTTGATGGCACAGGCGGACCGGCTTGCGCGGCGGCGCGCTGACAACCTGGCACTGGTGCGTGTGCGCTACAACGAATCCCGACTGGCCCTGCGCCAGGGTGATGACCGAGCAGGGCTGCGGTTGATGCAGGAGGCCCTGAAGCTGGCCCAGGTCCAGGGGTCGCCTCGCAGCCAGGCGCAGGTGCAGGCGGCGCTGGGCGACCTGCTGCGGCGGGCAGGCCGCGCGCGCGAGGCCCTGGCTGCCGTCGAGAAGGCCTATCCGGTGCTCAAGCGCCACCGCGAGTTGCGCGCCCAGCCTCAGCTGCTCCACAACGGCGGTCTGGCGCGCCTGGTGTTGGGGCAGGTCAGTCAGGGCCGGTCCGACATGGAGGCCGCATTGGCCATGTGGGAGGGCGCCGGCGCCAAGGCAGCGATGGAGCTGGCCATGGCTGAAACCTCCGAAGCCTTGGCAGGGGTCGGTGACGTGAAGGGCGCGCTGGAGTTCTATCACCGCGAGCAGGCTTTGCGTGAGGAGCTCAACAGTGCCAACCGCGAGGCGGCACGGGCGCAGTTCCAGGCCAGCCACCGCACCGAGGCCCAGCAGCGCGAGCTCGATCTGCTGACCCGCGAAAACGCCCTTCGTTCAGCCCGGCTCCAGACCCAGGCGATTCAGGAGCGGGTCTGGCTGCTGGCCGCCTTGCTGCTGGTGCTGGGCGCGGGCCTGGCGGCGGTTCTGATCAAGCGTGCCCGTGATGCCAATCACCAGCTGCGCCACAACGAAGTCTTGCTCAAGGTCCAGAGCGAGCGCGATCCCTTGACCGGCCTGGCCAATCGGCGGCACTTCCGGGATGTGCTGGTGCACCTGGGGGCCGATCAGGGCTTTCGGGGCGGTTTGATGCTGCTGGACCTGGACCATTTCAAGCGCGTCAACGACGACCACGGCCACCAGGCCGGTGATGTGGTGCTGGTCGAGGTGGCGCAGCGTCTGGGCGCTTCATTGCGGGCGGACGACCTGGCTTGCCGCTGGGGCGGTGAGGAGTTTCTGGTGCTGGCCCCCGGCATGCAGGGCGATGACCTGGCTGCGCTGGCACAGCGCATGCTGCACGCGGTCGGTGACGTGCCATTCGCCATCGATCCCACCAGCGAGTTGTCGGTGACCACCTCGATCGGCTATGCCAGCTTTCCGCTGCCCGAGCATCAGGTGGCACTGAACTGGGAACATGCCGTCAACCTGGTGGACATGGCGCTCTACACGGCCAAGTCCATGGGCCGTGATCGTGCGGTGGGATTGTTGTCGGCCCAGGCCAGCGACGCCGCCGCGCTGATGGGCATCGAGCGCGACTTCGAACTGGCTCGACTGGCCGGTGATGTGAGCCTGCGGGTCGAGGCCCGCAGCTGACGGCGGGCGTGAGCCGCCTTATTTGACGGGCTTCTCGTCGCTCGACGTCGCCGCGTTGATGGTGGCTCCGACGGCAGCACCGGTCACCTCGACACCCGCGGAGACCACGCTGGCACCGACCGAAACCGCCGCGCCGGCCACCGATCCGGCGACCGAGACCACGGCGCAGCCGGTCATTGCAGACAGCCCGATCAGGGCGAGAAGGGTCAGAGCGGGGCGATGCAGGGCGTTCATGGCAATGGGCTTGGGCGAGGGGCGGCGTCGCTTCAGTCAGGTTGACCGAAGCTGTCCTGGAAGGTGAAGAAAAGCGAGACGTAGTAGGCGGCCGTCAGAAGCATGCCGATGGGCATGACCACCAGACCGACCAAGGCGCCGTTGCCCAGCGCCATCAGCAACAGGCTCAACACCGTGCCGGCGACTGCCAGCGCGGCAGCCCAGCCCAGGCTGTAGACGAGGAATGCGCCCTTGGCCCGCCACAACCCCAGCACGCTGGAGAACAGCGCCTGGGCGGGGCTTTGATCGCCCCACACCACCAGCGCCGGCGCGTGCCAGAAGGGAATGCCCAGCAACATCGTTGACGCCACGCGGGCGATGGATCCGCTGACCACGCCGGGGGCTTCGCTGAGGCGCTGCAACTCTTCGGGTGTGGCTTGCCCACCGGTCAGGCCGGTGATCAGGGCTTCGACATTGCCGCCGTCGATCAGGTCGCACAAGGCCATGGCCAGCAGGCTGAGCAGGGCATAAGCCAGGCAGACCACGAACAGGACTTGGCGACGAGCCGGTGGCAGTTGCCGCCATGGCGCAATGAACACCGCGAGGCTGGGCGCTGCGCCGCGACCGCTGCCCAGCGTTGCCATCATGTAGGCCAGGCTGAGCAGCGGGATGCCCATCAGCAGCAGGATTTCGCCCAGCACCGGGATGACCGAGATCAGCGCACCCGTGAACATGAAGGCGACAAACAAGGCCAGGTAGGCCAGCGGATGGCACAGGTACTCGCGCATGCCTTGCTGCACCCACACCAGGCCTTGGCGCGGTGCCACCGTTTTCAGCATCAAACCCATGGTGATCTCAGTCGGCAGGGTGCCAGGGGCGGGCCAGCGCGTCTTGCAGCACCCGCTCGAAGTGCAAGGGGGGTTTGGGGCTGAGCAGGCTGGCTGCGCGGGGCAGGTGCCAGTCGGCCAGCCGCGACAGCCAGAAGCGCAGTGCGGCGGCGCGGCGCTGGCCGGGCAGCAGGCGCAGCTCGTTGCCAGCCAGCGGTCGCTCGGCCTGGTAGGCGGCCAGCAGGGCCTCGGCGCGGGCGGTGTCCAGCTCACCGCTCTCCAGGTCCACACACCAGTCGTTGATGACCACGGCCAGGTCGTAGGCGAAGCTGTCGGTGCCGGCAAAGTAGAAGTCGAACACGCCGCTCAGCCGCTCGCGGCCGGGCAGGCCGGCGAACAGGGCGTTGTCGCGGAACAGGTCGGCATGGACCGCGCCTGAGGGCAGGGCGGCAAAGGCCGCCGAGCTGTGCATGGCGGTCTGGAAGGCCATTTCCTCATCGAGCAGGCGGGCGGCGGGCTTGCCCAGGTAGGGCCGCACGATCGGGGCCTGCGCCTCGCGCCAGGCCTGGCCACGCAGATTGGCCTGATGGAGTGGGAAGTCGGCCACGGCCAGGTGCATGCGGGCCAGCGTGGCGCCCAGTTGCGCGCAGTGGTGCAGATCGGGCGCGTCGAGGCTCTCGCCTTCCAGCCGGTTGACCAGGGCCGCCGGCTTGCCGGCCACGGTGTGCACCAGTTGGCCGTCGGCGCTGGCGCGGGGTTCGGGCACCGGCAAGTCGTGGCGCGCCAGATGGCGCATCAGTTGCAGGTAGAACGGCAGTTGGGCATGCTGAAGGCGCTCGAACAGCGTCAGCACCCACTCTCCCGCACTGCTGGTGACGAAATAGTTGGTGTTCTCGATGCCACTGCCGATCGGCCGCAGGGACAGCAGCTGGCCCAGTTCGAGGTGGGCAAGGAACGCTTGTGCCTGTTCGGCACTGACCTCGGTATAGACCGCCATGAGCTGTAGTGATGAGTCAGGAGCCGGTGGCTCAGAAGTTCAGGTTGAGCCAGACGCGCTGGCCGGCCTTCGGGTCTTGAGCGGGCGCCTTGCCGCCGGTGGGCGGCACGATTTCGTAGGCCGGCATGCCAGGGATCTTGGG
>CALRVU010000300.1:0-5037 GCA_943371685.1 Bordetella parapertussis
GGCACCGGCATTGCCGTCGGCCGGGTGGGTCTGGCCGCCAAAGGTGATGGTGCCGCCCTCCTTGACCGGCTTGAGCTTGGCCAGGCCTTCGGCCGTGGTCGGGAACACCCCTTCGTCGGCACTGAGCTGGCCGCCGGTCTTGCGAAAGCGGCTGTCGCTGAGCGGCGCGTCAACCATGTAGCGCTTCTGGAAGGCGCGCTCGTCTTTCAGGGCCTGCAGGTACTGGTGGTAGCGGTGCAGCTTCAGCTCGTGCTGCTCGGCAGTGGAGATGCCATAGCGCGCGGCCACGTTCTCGCCGGTCTGCAGCATGGGGTTGCGCGCATGGGGGTCGTGGGCCATGTTGTCGGGCACCCAGTGCTCGGTGATGCCATAGCCGCCGGTGCCGGTGGGGTCGGGGTAATAGACCACCGGGCCGTTGGACTGGCGGTCGGCCATCACCAGCAGCGCGCACTGGGCCGTGCCTTCGGCCACCTCTTGTGCTGCCATCTGCAGGGCCCGCACGCTGGTGGCGCAGGCCTGCTGCACGGTCGGGCCGGCCACGTGCTCGATGCCCATCAGCCCGGTGACCCAGGGCAAGCCATAGAAGCTGCCCTTCTGCGGATTGGTCAGGCCCAGGATGCCCAGATCGATCTGCTCGAGCGGGAACTGGCGCTGGGCCAGCGCCTGCCGACCACACAGTGCCGCCAGCTGCAGGGCATTGAGGTTGGCCAGCGAGCCCTGCCATTTGGCAAAGGGGCTGGACCAGTACATGCCGTAGGGAATGTAGGCGTTCATGCGGGCTCCAGGTGCGCAGCGCAAGCGCCGCATTGATTACAACTCATAAATATTCTAGGAGGCGACACGGCGCACGGCAAGCAGCGCAGCGAGTACTAGGTGGAAACACCTAAAACATCATATTTTGAACAAACTCCTGTTGATTGCCATCAAGCTTAGGCGCATCATCCGGTCGGCATTTAGTTCAGATTTGTAAACATATGACGCCCACCCAGACCGAACCGCAAACGCCTGATGCTGTGCCCCACGCCGAGCCCGGCGCCCTGCCCGGCGTCTATGCCACGCTCGATCTGCTGCAGTGCAGCCAGGACGGCCCGGTGCTGCACCTGCGCCTGAACCGGCCGGCCAAGCGCAATGCCATTTCAGACGAGCTGATCCGCCAGCTGCACACCGCCGTGCTCAGCCTGCCGGCCAGTGCGCGGGTGATCCTGATCAGCGGTGAGGGTCCGCACTTCTGCGCCGGGCTCGACCTGTCGGAGCTGGTGCAGCGCGAGATCGGCGAGGCCGTGCTGCACTCGCGCAGCTGGCATGCCGCGTTTGACGCGCTGCAGTTCGGCCGGGTGCCGGTGGTGGCCGTGCTGCAGGGCGCAGTGGTGGGCGGCGGCCTGGAGCTGGCCGCGGCCTGCCACCTGCGGGTGGCCGAGGACTCGGCCTACTTCGGCCTGCCAGAGGGCCAGCGCGGCATCTTTGTCGGCGGTGGCGGCTCGGTTCGCATTCCGCGCCTGATGGGCGTGGCCCGCATGACCGACATGATGCTGACCGGTCGGGTCTATGACGCCAACGAAGCCGACCGGGCCGGCCTGGTGCAATACCGCTGCGCCGACGGCGAAGGCCTGGCCAAGGGCATGGCGCTGGCGCACAAGGTGGTCCAGGGCGCGCCGATGACGGCCTTTGCCGTGATGCACGCCCTGCCGCGCATTGCTGAGCAAAGCCCGTCCGAAGGATTGTTCACCGAGTCCCTGATGGCCGCCGTGGCCAGCAACACGCCCGAGGCGCAAGCGCGCCTGGGCGCCTTCCTGGCCGGCAAGGCCGCCAAGGTGACCAAGTCATGAGCCCGGCGCCCCAAGGCACCCTGGCCGACGCGCCATTCCGGCCCACCCGCGTGGGCGGCTGCCTGACGGCCGCGCAAGAGCTGCGCGACGACGGCAGCTGCGTGCTGCGCTCCACCGAGCCGCTGGCCGACTACCCCGACCGCTTGAGCGACCGGCTGGCGCACTGGGCCGCCGAGGCACCGGACCGCACGTTTGTGGCCCGGCGCCAGCCTGCAGCCCAGCGTGGCGCACCCGCCGGCGACTGGCAGCGCATCAGCTATGCGCAAATGCTGCAGCGCGCCCAGCACATCGGTCAGGCCCTGCTCGACGCCGGCCTGAGCCAGGAGCGGCCGCTGGCCATCCTGTCGGACAACGACCTGGAGCACGCCACCCTGATGATGGCTGGCATGTGGGTGGGCGTGCCCACCATCAGCGTGTCGGCCGCCTACTCGCTGCTGTCCACCGATCACGCCCGCCTGCGTCACATCCTCGGCATCACCGCGCCGGGCATGGTGTATGCCGCGCACGCCGGTTTTGCGGCCGCCATCGCGGCGGCCGTGCCGGCCGATGCGGTGGTGGTGCTGGGCCAGGGCACGCTGGACGGCCGGGCCAGCCTGAGCTTTGCCGACCTGCTGGCCACGCCAGTCACACCCGCCGTGGCCGCCGCCCATGCCGCCACCGGCCCGGACACGGTGCTGAAGATCCTCTTCACCAGCGGCTCGACCCGCCAGCCCAAGGGCGTGATCACGACCCACCGCATGCTCTGCGCCAACCAGCAGATGCTGCGTCAGTGCATGGCCTTTCTGGCGGACGAGCCACCGGTGCTGGTGGACTGGCTGCCCTGGAGCCACACCTTTGGCGGCAATCACAATTTCGGCATCGCGCTCTACAACGGCGGCACGCTCTACATCGACGATGGCAAGCCCACGCCGGGCGGCATTGCCGAGACGGTGCGCAACCTGACCGAGGTCTCGCCCACGGTCTACTTCAATGTGCCCAAGGGCCTGGAGGAACTGGCCCGCGTGATGGACAGCGACAGCGCGCTGCGCACCTCGCTGTTCGCCCGGGTGCAGGCCTTCATGTATGCCGCCGCCGGCCTGTCGCAAGCCGTGTGGGACCACCTGGACCACCACGCCGTGCAGGCCTGCGGCCAGCGCGTGCGGGTGCTCTCGGGCCTGGGCATGACCGAGACGGCGCCGTCCTGCACCTTCCTGGTCGGCACCCATGCCCGCTCGGGCTACATCGGCCTGCCCTGCCCGGGGCTGGCGGTCAAGCTGGTGGCCAACGGTGACAAGACCGAGATCCGCTTCAAGGGCCCGAATGTGATGCCGGGCTACTGGCGCGCGCCGGAGCAGACGGCCGAGGCCTTTGACGAGGAAGGCTACTACTGCACCGGCGACGCGGTGCGCTGGGTCGACCCGGCACAGCCTGAGCTGGGCCTGATGTTCGACGGCCGCATTGCCGAAGACTTCAAGCTCTCGACCGGCACCTTCGTCAGCGTGGGCCCGCTGCGCGCCCTGATCGTGGCCGAGGGCCACCCCTGCGTGCAGGACACCGTGATCACCGGCCTGAACCGGGACGAGGTCGGCGCCCTGGTGTTTCCGCGCTTGGCCGATTGCCGTGCACTGGCCGGCCTGCCGGCCGAGGCTGGCACCGCCGAGGTGCTGCACCACCCCGCAGTGCGGGCCTTCTTCCAGGCCCTGTGCAACCGCCTGCATGCCCAGGGCACCGGCAGCGCCAACCGCGTGCAACGCATGCATGTGCTGGTCGAGCCGCCGTCGGTGGCGCACGGCGAGGTCACCGACAAGAACTCGATCAACCAGCGCGCGGTGCTGAGCCACCGCGCCTCGCTGGTCGAGGCCATGTACACCGCCACGCCGCCCGGCGGCGAGGCCGCCGACCCCTGGCTGATCCGGCCGAATCAAGGAGACAAAAATGCACATTGAAGGACATGCCGCCCTCGTCACCGGCGGCGGATCGGGCCTGGGCGAGGCCGTGGCCCGCGAACTGGCCCGGCTGGGCGCCCGCGTGGCAGTGCTGGACCGCAATGCCGAAGGCGCACAGCGCGTGGCCGCCGAGATCGGTGGCCTGGCCTGTACCTGCGACATCACCGACACCGCCTCGGTCATCGCCGCACTGGACGCCGCCGAGGCCGTCCACGGCACGGCCCGCATCCTGATGAACATCGCCGGCATCGGCTCGGCCAAACGGGTCATCAGCCGCGACGGCTCGCCCGCGCCGCTGGAAGACTTCGAGCGGGTGGTGCGCATCAACCTGATCGGCACCTACAACATGATCCGCCTGAGCGCGGCCCGCACCGCCAAGCTGGCACCGCTGGACGACGGCGAGCGCGGTGCCATCGTCTGCACCGCCTCGGTGGCTGCGTTTGACGGCCAGGTCGGCCAGGAGGCCTATTCGGCGTCCAAGGGAGGCATCGTCGGCATGACCCTGCCGCTGGCGCGCGACCTGGCGCAGTTCGGCATCCGCGTCTGCACCATCGCCCCGGGCCTGTTTGCCACGCCGCTGATGAATGAGCTGCCGGCCGAGGTGCAGCAAAGCCTGGCCGCGTCCATCCCCTTCCCCAAGCGCCTGGGCAAGCCCGAAGAGTTTGCCGCCCTGGCCGCGCAGATCGTCAGCAACGGCCACCTCAATGGCGAGGTGATCCGGCTCGACGGCGCACTGCGCATGGCCCCGCGCTGAAGCCCCCCGACCCTGACCCAAGCCAGTCCCAGAGGCACCACCAAGTGCCCATCCCTTGCCCACCAAGCAACCCCCACCGGCCACCCCGGCCATGACGGAGACAACACCATGATCCAACGCCGAACCCTGCTGGCCGCCAGCGCCGCAGCCACCACCACCAGTCTGGTCTCGCCCTGGGCCCTTGCCCAGGCGCCGGCCGCTGCGCTCGAGACCCAGCGCGTGCTCTGCGGCTTCCCCGCGGGTGGCACGACGGACGCCGTGTCGCGCCGGGTGGCCGAGAAGCTGCGCGGCCAGTTTGCCAAGCAGACCGTGGTGGAGAACAAGCCTGGCGCCGGTGGCCGCCTGGCCGTGGAAGAGCTGCGCCGCAGCCCGCCCGATGGCAGCAGCCTGCTGCTGACGCCGGCCGGCATGATCACCCTCTATCCGCACATCTACACCAAGCTCAGCTACGGCACGACCGATGTGACCCCGGTGAGCACTGGCGGCGTGGTGGCCTTTGCGCTGGCCGTCAGCACCGCCGTGGTGCCGGACT
>CALRVU010000301.1:0-5034 GCA_943371685.1 Bordetella parapertussis
AGGCAAGCCCGATGCGGCCAAGGGCGTGGATGCCTCGCTGCTGGCGGATGCGCTGAAGTAAGTCACCACTCCAACAGCAAGGCAGGCCCTCCATGCGCTGGTTCGCTCCCCGTCTCGCCATCTCTGCGGGCGCCTGGTGGCTGCTGGCCGGCCTGGGCCTGCTGCTGCCCTTGCTGGGCTGGGCGCTGCTGTCCTGGTCGGGCTGGGTCGATCCGGTGTTCCTGCCCGGGCCATCCGCGGTGCTGGCCCGCTTCTGGCGATGGGCGACCGAGGACGAACTGCTCGCCGACATTGCCATCAGCACCTGGCGGGTGGTGGCCGGCTGGGCCCTGTCGGCGGTCATCGCGCTGCCGCTGGGCCTGGCCATCGGCACCTGGCGCGGGGTTCAGGCCTTGCTGGAGCCGCTGACCGACTTCATCCGCTACATGCCGGCCGTGGCCTTCATCCCGCTGGTGATGCTGTGGGTCGGCATCGACGAGGGCGCCAAGATCGCCATCATCTTCATCGGTACCTTCTTCCAGATGGTGCTGATGGTGGCCGAGGACGTGCGCCGCGTGCCGCAAGCCCAGATCGAGGCCGCCCAGACCATGGGCGCCAGCACGCTGGAGCTGGTCGAGAAGGTCATCCTGCCCTCGGCCAAGCCGGCCTTGCTCGACACCCTGCGCGTGACCATGGGCTGGGCCTGGACTTACCTCGTGGTGGCCGAGCTGGTGGCTGCCAACTCCGGCCTGGGCTACGCCATCCTCAAGGCCCAGCGCTTCTTGCAGACCGACAAGATCTTTGCCGGCATCTTGCTGATCGGCCTGATCGGCCTGGCGATCGACCAGCTGTTCCGCCGCTTGCACCGGCATGCCTTCCCCTGGCTTTACCTGCGGAGCTGAAGACCATGAGCACGCTCCCACCCAGCCCATCCTCGCTCACGCCCAAGATCGCCTGCACCGGCGTCTGGAAGTTCTTTGGCGACGGGCCCCAAGCCACCACCGCCCTGCAAGACATCCATCTGCAGCTGCAGGCCAATGAGTTCGTGACCTTCGTCGGCGCCTCGGGTTGCGGCAAGTCGACCTTGCTGCGCACCATTGCCGGCCTGGAGCCGCACAGCCGCGGCGAGGTGCAGGTCGACGGCCGCGCCATCCGCGGCCCGGGACTGGACCGGGCCATGGTCTTCCAGCACTACAGCCTCTATCCCTGGCTGACGGTGATCGAGAACATCCGCTTCTGCCGCCAGCTGCGGGCCCACACCGACGGCCGCAGCAGCGCCGATGTCGAGGCCGCATCCGGCCGGGCCGACGCCCTGCTGCGCCTGATGGGCCTGACGGCCGTGGCCCACCGCTACCCCAGCCAGCTCAGCGGCGGCATGCAGCAGCGGGTGGCCATTGCCCGGGCCCTGATGAGCCAGCCCGACATCCTGCTGATGGATGAGCCCTTTGGCGCGCTCGACGCCCAGACCCGCGAGGTCATGCACGACCTGATCCTGCATGTGCAGCAGCTCGAGCGCAGCACCATCGTCTTCGTCACCCACGATGTCGACGAGGCCATCTACCTGGGCCAGCGCATCGTGTTGATGGCTCCGCGCCCCGGCCGCATCGACAGCATCCACACCGTGCCCCTGCCGGCCCGGCGCCACCAAGACATGAAGCTCGCGCCCGAGTTCCTGGCCCTCAAGCGCACCCTGCTGGAGCGCATCCGCGACACCTCCGGCATGAAGACCGACCTCGATCTGCTGCGCAAGCTCTCGGCCGGTGCCAGCGACGCCTCGGCCGAAGCCGTCACCCCTGCTTGACGTTTCTCACGACGCCACCATGACTGAAACCCATCACTCTTTGGCAGCCGCTGCCGCCCAGAGCAACCCGCCGGCCCATGCGCCGGTGGACGCCGCGCCGCACTGGCTGGGCTTTGCGGCCGATCTGCCCACCGACAAGGTCATCTGGAGCGAGCTTGTGCCGGGCGGTGGCCATTGGAGCTGGCGCCTGCGCCGGGGCACGGCCTTGCGCTTTGTGGCGCTGGACGAGCGGGCCAATTGCAGCGTGGTGCTCTATGCCGCCCACAACACGCTGGAGCGCTACAACATGCCCGACAGCCTGAAGGCCCAGCACACAGCCCACTACACCGCCGGCCATGTGCTGATGAGCGACATGGGCCGCTCGCTGGCCTCGATCACCCGCGACAGCCTGGGCTGGCACGACCCCTTCGGCGCCTTGCTGGACACGCCCACCATGGAGGCCCGCTACGGCGCCCACCGCTACGAGCAGCACCGCAATGCCATGCACCGCAGCGGCCGCGACGGCCTGCTGATCGAGACCGGCAAGCACGGCCTGACCGTGCGCGACCAGATCACGCCGGTCAACCTGTTCAGCAAGGTGTCGGTGGACGAGGCCGGGCGCTTTCATTTCGACGCCACTCGGCCGGTCAAGGGCAGCGTGGTCGAGCTGCGCTGCGACATGGACCTGATCCTGGCCCTGTCCACCGCGCCCCATCCGCTGGACCCACGCCCCGGCTACGCCCCCGGCAAGCTGGGCCTGGTGGCCTGGCATTGCGGCCCGGCCGAGCCCGGCGACTTCTGCCGCCGCTTCCGCCCCGAGAACGCCCGGGCCCTGCACAACAGCGACATGTTCGCGCTCAGCTGATCCGCGCCGATCTGGAGTCCGCCATGACCGACATCTCTGCTTCCCCCACCCACGCCGGGCCTGCCGCCATGCGCCTGCGCGAGAGCCCGCTGCAGCCTGCCGACGCCGTGCTGCGCCATCCCCATCCCGCTGGCGAGCCCTGGTTCACCGAGCTGCGCGCCGGCCAGACCCTGCGCATCGTCGACCTGGAGGGCAACCAGGCGGTGGACGTGATCTTCTACGCCCGCCATGACGCGACCGAACATTACAGTGCCAGTAACACCCTGCTGCGCCAGGGTGGCATCTACCTGACCACCGATTCGGTGCTGGTCAGCAACCTGGGCCGGCCCATGCTCACCATCGTGGCCGACACCTGCGGCCGCCATGACACCCTGGGCGGTGCCTGCGCCGCCGAGAGCAACACCGTGCGCTACGCCCTGCAGAAGAAGTTCATGCACAGCTGCCGCGACAACTACCTGCTGGCCCTGCAGAACGCCGATGTGGGCCTGGGCAAGCGCGACCTGGTGCCCAACATCAATTTCTTCATGAACGTGCCCGTCACGGCCGACGGTCAGCTCACCTTCGCCGATGGCGTCAGCGGCCCGGGCAAGTATGTGGAGCTGCGCGCCGAGATGGACCTCTACATGCTGGTCTCCAACTGCCCGCAGCTCAACAACCCCTGCAACGCCTGGAACCCGACGCCGGTCGAGTTCCTGATCTGGTGATGCGGTGATGTGGTGCCCCCGGCGGCTGATCGCCGCCACCCCCCGAGGGGGTCGACATCCGGCTTGGGGCGGCCCGGCGCCGGATGTCGCCGCCGCTGCATCGGTTCATTTAGACCCGCGGGACGACCCGCGTGCCGTCTTCCTCCTCTGCGCGGGACGACCCGCTGCCTGGCACGAGACCACGCCGCCATGTCTGCCTTCGATACCGTTCTGATCGCCAACCGCGGCGCCATTGCCTGCCGCATCATCCGTAGCCTGCGCGCCCTGGGCCTGAAATCGGTTGCCGTCTACTCCGAGGCCGATGCCGACTCGGCCCATGTGGCCCTGGCCGATCAAGCCGTCTGCATCGGCCCGGCTGCGGCGGCGCAAAGCTACCTGAATGCGGACGCGGTGCTGGCCGCCGCGCGGCAGACCGGCGCTGGCGCCATCCACCCCGGCTACGGTTTCCTGTCCGAGAACCCGGCCTTTGCCGAGGCCTGCGAGGCGGCCGGCCTGGTCTTCATCGGCCCGACGCCGGCGCAGATGAGGGCCTTTGGCCTGAAGCACACCGCCCGCGCGCTGGCCGAGCAGCATCAGGTGCCGCTGCTGCCCGGCAGCGGCCTGCTGGCCGACCTGGCCCAGGCGCAAGCCGAGGCCGAGCGCATCGGCTACCCGGTGATGCTCAAGAGCACGGCCGGCGGCGGCGGCATCGGCATGCGCCTGGTGCGGCAGCCTGAAGATCTGGCGGCCGCCTTTGAGGCCGTGGCCCGCTTGGCAGGCGCCAACTTCAAGGACGCCGGCTTGTTCCTCGAGAAGTTCGTCGAGCAGGCCCGCCACATCGAGGTGCAGTTGTTTGGCGACGGCCAGGGCCAGGTGGTGGCCCTGGGCGAGCGCGACTGCTCGGCCCAGCGCCGCAACCAGAAGGTGCTGGAGGAAACCCCCGCGCCGCACCTGGCGCCCGAGACCCGCGCCGCGCTGATCGAGTCGGCCCTGCGCCTGGGCCGGGCCGTGGCCTATCGCTCGGCCGGCACGGTCGAGTACGTGCTGGACGCCGCCACCGGCGCCTTCTACTTTCTGGAGGTCAACACCCGCCTGCAGGTCGAGCATGGCGTGACCGAGCAGGTCACCGGCGTGGACCTGGTGGCCTGGATGGTGCGCCTGGCGCAATGTGCATCGCGGGGTGAATCCTTCCCGCTCGACGTGCCCGCACCCCAAGGCGCCAGCATCCAGGTGCGGCTCTATGCCGAAGACCCGGCACGCCAGTTCCAGCCCTGCGCCGGCCTGCTCACCGAGGTGCAATTTCCGCCGGCCGACACTGGTGTGCGCATCGAGACCTGGGTCGACCGGGGCAGTGAGGTCTCGCCGCACTACGACCCGATGGTCGCCAAGCTGATCGTCACCGGGGTCGACCGTGCCGATGCCGTGGCCAGCCTGCAGCAGGCCCTGGCCGACACCCGGCTGGCCGGCATCGAGACCAATCTGCGCTACCTGCGCACCCTGGCCGCCGCGCCGGTCTTCGTCGAGGGCCGCATCGTCACCCGCTCATTGGCCGAGCTGGCCTATGCGCCCCGCGCGCTGGAGGTGCTGAGCCCCGGCGTGCAGACCACGGTGCAAGACTGGCCCGGCCGGCTCGGCCACTGGGATGTGGGCGTGCCGCCCTCGGGCCCGATGGACGACCTGAGCCACCGCCTGGCCAACCGCCTGGTGGGCAACCGGCCCGAGGCCCC
>CALRVU010000302.1:0-5003 GCA_943371685.1 Bordetella parapertussis
CTGGGCATGCCACCGGCGCTGGGCTGGTTGTGCTGGGGCATGGCCGTGTTCTGCTTCCTGTGGGCCGGCAGCCTGGCCGGCCGCATCCGCACCCTGCCGTTTTCGCTGGCGCACTGGGCGCTGAGCTTTCCGCTGGCGGCGCTGGCCGCGCTCACCCTGCGCCTGGCCACGCCGGGCAGCCCGATGGCCGCACTCGGCCCGGTGCTGCTGGCCCTGGCCTCGATCGTGGTCTTCACCCTGGTCATGGGCACGGTGCGCGGCCTGCGCGATGGCACGCTGCTGGCGCCGGAGGCCGTGGCACCGATCGTGATGGCGGAGTAAGCCCGGCATGGCCACCGTACCGCCCGAAGCACCGAACGACGGCGCCCTGCAATTGGTCTGCCTGTGCGCCGGCTGGTGCACCGCCTGCGCGGCCTACCAGCCGCAATGGGCGATCTGGGCCGCGCGCCATCCTGACGTCGCCTTCATCTGGCTGGACGTGGAAGACCATGCCGACGCCCTGGATGCCGCCGTGCCCGGCGGCGTGGACATCGAGAACTTTCCGACCCTGCTGCTGAGCCGGGCCGGCCAGCCGCTGTTCTTCGGCACGGTGCTGCCGCATGCCTCGGTGGTGGAGGGCTTGCTTCGGCAAGGCGCCAGCCTGCCGCAGCTCAAGGATGCCGCCGCCACGCAGCTCTGTGCGGCTGTTGATGGCCTGCTCGGCCGCGGCGCGCTGCAGCGCAGTGGAGCTTGACGCGCATTCGGTCTGTCGACCCCGATCGAAGGGCGTGAGTCAACGCCTGATGACCCCTCCAGCCGGGGCGACATGCCCTTCTTCAGGTGCCTCGCCCACGCAGCAGCCGGAGTGCAATGACCGCTGCGCCCACATGGGTGGGTACAAACTCGTACCAGAGTGGGTAACCGGCGTAGAGCATGCCCTCCAGGCCGCCGGCTTCCCAAAAGAACACCGCCGAGCCGATCGCAGCAACCGCCAACACGGCAAGACGTTCACGACCCGGGCACAGCCTTCCCGCCCCAAGACAGGAGCCCGTGAACGCCAACAAGGACAGCATCACATCCATGCCAAGCATGACCGCACCGGGTGGATCCACCGCTTGACCCAGGGCCGAGGCCAACCAGCCTGCCAACAGCGGTGCGAACAGCCACGAAAGTGCGAGTGCCGTGAGCGCCATTGCGCCGACGGCGGTTGCCGTGCGCATGAGAGAGGCTGAGGGACGAAGCGCGAGATCCCTGACGTCGGACTCAGGCGGCGAAAAGTGGTTGGTCATGTCAAGGCCCGGAAGGCCACAAAGATGAACCCAGTTTGCCAGCTTTTCCCAAGTGGGCCGCAGTCAATGACCCGCAGCTTCCATCGCTCCAGGACGGTGAGGCGACAGCGCCGCGACAGCGTCCGCCTCCCAGCACCCCGGCCAGCGCGCCTGGGCCCAGGGCAGCAGCTCATCCGAGGGCAGCGGTTTGCTGATGTGATAGCCCTGGGCCTCGTCGCAGCCGATGCCTTCAAGGCGCTGCAGGATGCCGGCGTTTTCCACGCCTTCGGCGACCACGCTGAGCTTGAAGTCATGCGCCAGGCCGACGATGAAGCGGACCATGGCGGCCTTGTTCTCGTCGCGGTCCATGGTGCGCACGAACAGCATGTCGATCTTCAACTCATCCACCGGCAGGTCAGTGAGCTGGCCGAGCGAGGTGTAGCCGGCGCCGAAGTCGTCGATGGACAGTTTGTAGCCCCGGCTCTTGAGCGCATGCAGGGTCTGCAGGGCACGCTGCGGATCCGAGGCAATGGCGCTCTCGGTGATCTCCAGGCACACCGCCGAAGGGGGCGCACCGTGTCGGGCCAGCCGCGAGTCGATCAGGCCGACCAGATCGGGCTTGACCAGGTCATGGGCCGACAGGTTGACCGACAGCCTCAGCGTCAGGCCCAGCGCCTGCTGCTGGGCCCAGACGCGGGCGGCTTCTTCCACCACCCACAATGTCAGTTCATGGACGAAGCCGGTTTCCTCGGCAAAGGGAATGAACAGGCCAGGCGGCACCAAGCCGCGCAAGGGGTGCTGCCAGCGCACCAGGGCCTCGGCGCCGATCAGGCTGCCGTCGCTCAGGCGCAGCTTGGGCTGCAGGTAGAGCCGCAACTCGCCGGCGCGCAAGGCATGGCGCAGCTCGCCCAGCAGCGACAGGTTCTGCGCGCTGCCCGCGTCCATCGACGGCTGGTAGACCACGCTGCCGGCCATCTGGCGCTTGGCCTCGGTGACGGCCAGCAGGGCCCGGCCCATCAGCAGATCAGCCTGCACGCCATGCTCGGGCGCACAGGCCAGGCCGATGCCGGCGGACAGATCGACCACGCTGTGATCGAGCGACACCGGTCGCTCAAAGCTGCGGGCGATGTCCTGCACCACCCACTGGGCTCGGTCCAGGCTGGTGCCGGGCAGCATCAGCGCAAACTCGTCGCCAGCCAGGCGGGCCACCATGGGCTCGATCCGGCGCCGGCGCCGGCCGGTGGCCGTCTCCTGGTCGGTTGCCGCTGGCAGCTCAGCGAGCCGGCGCAGCACCGCGTTCAGGCGCTCGGCAGCGGTCTGCAGCAGGCGGTCACCAAACGAGCGGCCCAAGGCCTGGTTGACCTTCTCCAGCCGGTCCAGATTGAGCAACAGCACGGCCACCGGGCCACCTGCCGCCAAGGCCCGGCTCAGCTGCGATTCGAACTGGGTGCGGTTGGGCAGGCCGGTCAGGCGGTCCCAGTAGGCCAGCTGGCGGATTTCTTCGGTGCGGGCGGCCAGTCCTTCGCGCATGCCGTCAAAGGCCTGCGCCAGCTCGCCCAGCTCGTCGGCCCGACCGTTCTGCGGCACCGGGGTCGAGAAGTCGCCCTCCGACAGGCGCTGGCTGGCACGCAAGAGCTGGCGCACTGGCTGGGTCACGCCGCGGGCCGTGAACCAGCTGCCCAGACCGAAGGCGGCCAGGCCCAGCACCGTGATGACCGCCAGCCAGGCCTGCAGGCTGCGGTAGGGCGCCACGGCCTCGTCGATGGAGCGGTACAGCAAGACGCTGATCTCGCCCGCGTTGTTGCGGCTCAGGCTGACGCGGTTGAGTTCGATCTGGGTGCGACCCAGCGGCGCCTCGGACAAGCCCGGGCGCGCACCCAGCAAACCCATCACCGCACCGTCAGCCAGGGTGCTCAGCACCAGTTGAGCCGGCTGAGCGGGGGCCTGGGTGACCAGCGCCATCTGCACACCTGACAGGGCTTGCAGGTCGCGGGCCAGAGACGGCTCCAGGGTAAAGCCCATCACCACCCAGCCGATCAGCAACGGCGCCTTCATCGGCACCACCACAAACTGCATGGCCTGACCCTTGACCAGGCGCAGCGGTGAGCGCTCCGCATCGGGCTGGCCCAGCTGGCCTGCGAGGGCCGCCAAGGCCGGGACCAGCGCAGCCTCGTCGTCCACGCTCATGGCTTGCAGGCGCCCCTGGGCGTCCAGCATGGCGGCCACCTCGGCGCCGATGCGGCCAGCCTGGTTCTGCAGGGCAGAGCGCACGGTCTCGGCATCACCCGACTGCACGGCCGCGCGGAACCCGAAGTCCGCCGCCAGCAGCACCGCGCCCTGGCGCAGGCCGTCGGCCTTCTGGTCGAGCAGGCGCGCCAGCACCCGCTCGGCCGTGCGCAGCTGGTCCTTGAGCATGACCCGGGCATTGCGGTCGATGCTCTCGCGGATGCTCAGGAAGCCCACCGCCTGGATCACCAGCAGCAGGCCCAGGAACAGGGTGACGATGCGGCCGGCGAGGCTGCTGAGGAAGGGCCGGCGCTTCATTTGAGGCCAGCCTCCAGCCGCACGCTCGCCGCCATGGGCGTCGCGCCCAGCGTCAAGGTTTGCTCAGGCCAGGGCGCGCCGGCCGGCAGATCAGGATGCCAGCTGCGCAGCCGGTAGTTGCCGGCGGGCAGATCGGCCCAGCTGGCCTGGCCGTTGGCGCCGGTCTTGGCGGACCAGGCGCTGTCGCTGACCAGCACCCAGCCGACCATCTGGTCATGGATGTTGCAACCCAGCACCACCACACCGGCCTGATCGAAGACGATGGGCGTGGCCGGCTTGCCGAAATAGAGCTTGATCTCGAACTTCTTGGCTGCCGAGAACGAGTACACATGGTGCTGCACCCGGTCGCGGTTGGGGAAGTTGACGGCGGTGCCCACCGGCACCACGGTGACCAGGGGCACGAACTGGCGACCGTCCTGGGCAATGTCCACCGGGGTGGCCGGCCGGGGGGCGGGCTTGGCGCCCAGTTGGTCCAGCATCAGCACCGCGTCGGCCAGCGGCTGGCCACTGCGGCCCTGCACCTGGACGGTCAGCGTGGCGGCGCGCGCCGGGGCGCCGCCCAGCCCAGCCGACGCCAGCAGCGCCATCTGCGCAGTCAGCATCGCCAGGGCTGGCAACAGCCCTCGGCAATGCGGGGCAGACAAGGACCGGAACAAGGACATGACGCACGGGGCGGGCTGTGCACCCGCCACCGGGCACCTGTTCGTCATTTCGGCGCGTCGGGCCCCGGACTTGAGCGGCCGCTCGTTCAGGCCCTCAGATCTGCACCCGCGTGCCCAGTTCGACGACCGCGTTGTCGGGCAGGCGGAAGTAGCTGACCACGCCGCTGGCATTGCGGTTCATGGCCGCGAACAGGTGCTCGCGCCAGGCGGCCATGCCGGCCCCCGGCGTGGGCACCACCGTCTCACGGCTCAGGAAGAAGCTGGTCTCGAAAGCCGGCATGCGCAAGCCCTGGGCCTCGCACAGTGCCAGCGCCTCGGGCACGTCGGGCTGGTCCATGAAGCCGAAATTGAGCCGCACCCGCCAGAAGCCATGGCCCAGCGACTCCAGCTGCACCCGCTCGGCCTCGGGCACGCTGGGCACCTCCTGGAACACCACCGTCAGGATCAGGTTGCGCTCGTGCAGCACCTGGTTGTGCTTGAGGTTGTGCAGCAGGGCCTGGGGCACGGTGTCGGGATCGGCCACCGCATAGACCGCCGTGCGGCCCACCCG
>CALRVU010000303.1:0-4994 GCA_943371685.1 Bordetella parapertussis
CCGAAAAAGGGCACCCAGACCCCCTGCCCTTTGGGCGGCACCTGATCGGGCAGCAGCCCCACCGTCTCGCCGCGGCGCAGCGCCCGCAACATCTGTCGCACGCCCGCCAGATTGGCAGGCGCAGCGCTCAGGCCGGGTGCCGTGCGCACATAGGTCTGGATCTTGGCCATGAAGGCCTGCTTGGCGGGACGGTACAGGGCCGTCAAGGGTTGCTGCGCGCCAAAGCGCTCGGCATAGGCCCGGCCGGCGATCTCGAACGAGCCCAGGTGGGGTGTCAGCAGCACCAGCCCCCTGCGCTCGGCCAAAGCTTGCTCCACGCAAGGCAGGCCCTGCCACTGCATCAGCCCCGCCAGTGGCCGGCTGGCCGGCCTGAACCACAACCAAGGTGTCTCCGCCGACATGCGACCGGCTTGGAGCACCGCCTCGCGGATCTGCGCATCGGTCAGGCCCGCCAGGCGGGCATTGAGCGCCAGCCGCTTGCGGTAGGTGGGCGACAGCGCCCAGGCCAACCAGCCCACGGCAGCGCCCAGGGCCTGCACCCAGCCCAAGGGCCAACGGGAGATCCAGCGCAACAAAAAGGTCATGCTTACGATAAACTTGGGTGATCGCCGAGTTAACAGGACAACTTGCGGGGCGATGTGGGTGGTTATCAACCGATCCCACCAGTGACATTCTCCTCAGAATGTTCGCTGACAAATGCCGCTAAAGCGTTCGCCGCTCAACAAGGTTGCAGAGCCGGACGACGCGTCATCCAACGTGCAACCGGAGAACAACAAGTGGCGAACGATTATCTCTTTACCTCCGAGTCGGTCTCGGAAGGTCACCCCGACAAGGTTGCGGATCAGATCTCCGACGCGATTCTTGACGCGATCTTCGCGCAAGACCCGCTCTCACGCGTGGCCGCTGAAACGCTGTGCAACACCGGGCTGGTGGTGCTGGCCGGCGAGATCACCACCCAGGCCAACGTCGACTACATCCAGGTCGCCCGCGACACCATCAAGCGCATCGGCTACGACAACACCGAGTACGGCATCGACTACAAGGGTTGCGCGGTGTTGGTGGCCTATGACAAGCAGAGCAACGACATCGCCCAGGGCGTGGACCGCGCCAGCGACGACTACCTGAACATCGGTGCCGGTGACCAGGGCCTGATGTTCGGCTACGCCTGCGACGAGACGCCCGAGCTGATGCCCGCGCCGATCTACTACGCTCACCGCCTTGTGGAGCGCCAGGCCCAGCTGCGCAAGGACGGCCGACTGCCCTTCCTGCGCCCGGACGCCAAGAGCCAGGTGACGCTGCGCTATGTCGACGGCAAGCCGCACTCGATCGACACCGTGGTGCTGTCGACCCAGCACGCGCCCGAGATGAGCCTGGGCGACAAGATGAAGCCCGAGTTCTACGAGGCCGTCCGCGAGGAGATCATCAAGCCCGTGCTGCCCAAGGAATGGCTGACCGAGGACACCAAGTACCTGATCAACCCGACCGGTCGCTTCGTCATCGGCGGCCCGCAAGGCGACTGCGGCCTGACCGGCCGCAAGATCATCGTCGACACCTATGGCGGTGCCTGCCCGCACGGCGGTGGCGCCTTCTCGGGCAAGGACCCGACCAAGGTGGACCGCTCGGCCGCCTACGCCGCCCGCTACGTGGCCAAGAACATCGTGGCCGCCGGCCTGGCCCGCCAATGCCAGATCCAGGTCGCCTACGCCATCGGCGTGGCCCGGCCGATGAACGTGACGGTCTACACCGAAGGCACCGGCGTGATCCCTGACGAGCAGATCGCCGCGCTGGTCAATGAGCATTTCGACCTGCGGCCCAAGGGCATCATCCAGATGCTGGATCTGCTGCGCCCGATCTACAGCAAGACCGCCGCCTATGGCCACTTTGGGCGCGAAGAGCCCGAGTTCAGCTGGGAAAGAACCGACCGGGCAGCAGTACTGCGTGCTGCTGCCGGGCTGTAAGCCTCGGCAAACGACTCAGCTCATTCCGCACAACTTGCGGAATGGGCCGAGCACGGCCTCACCCTTGAAGGGCTTGACGATCCAGCCGGTGACGCCGATGGATTTGCCGCGGGCGCGCATGGTCTGGTTGTCCTCGGTGGTCAGCATGACGATGCGCACGTCCTTGTTGCCCAGCTCATTGCGGATCTTCTCCGCCATGGTCAGACCGTCCATGTTGGGCATGTTGATGTCGCTGAGCACCAGCTTGATGCCGGGGTCCTTGTTCAGCTGAACCAGCCCGTCCCGGCCATCGGTGGCCAGCGCCACCTCAAAGCCGTTCTTGGTCAGAAAGCTGGCCACGATCTCGCGCATGGTGTTGGAGTCGTCAACCACCAGGACATGGGCCATGAAATTTCTCCTTGAAGTTTTTTCGGGGGGCGCTCAGAACAGTTCCAGCTCGCCGGTGGAGCCGGCGTCCGGCGCGGCAGCGGCAAACTCGGCGAACTGCTCTGGCGACCAGTGCAGATTGAAGATCAGGCGCTGCACGATGGTCAGCGGCGGCAAGCCGGGGCGGCGCGGATCGGAGAGCTGGTAGCGCACACAGAGCTGCGGATCCTGCGAACCGAACGAGATGTACTTGTGCTCGTGGTTGATGACGATCGGCACCTGCGTCTGCTGCGCGGCAAAGGCCTCAGGCGGGATGTAGCGGTTCTTGAACGCACCCCAGATCAGGTTGGTCGTCTCGCCCAGCAGGTGGTTGAGCTCACGGAAGTTCAGGTCACCGCCCACGCCCTCGTAGCCAAAGCCCTGCACCAGGCCTTGGCGCAGCGCATGCTCTTCGGTCTGCAGCATCATGTAGCCGCGACACCAGGTGCTCTCCAGCGGAATCAGCGTGGACACCTGGCCGAAGATGATCCGGTCATGGACCACATAGGGCGCTTCGGCCTGCACATGGGCATGCGGAAACATCGAGCGCATGGCAGTGGTGGTCAGGCTGACCACGCCCTCCACCAGGGCCGCCGGATAGCGCAGGCTGAAGATGCTGCGCGACACACTGGCACGCAACTCGTCCAGTCCGCCCGTGGGCCAATGGTGCTGCACATTGAGCTGCTCGGACTCGGTCAACGGGCGCTGGCTGGTACGACGCAGGAAGATCGGCAGCTCAGGCCGCATCTTGTGGATGGTGGCGGCCAGCGACCAGCTGTCACCGCTGTCACAGGGCAGGTCCTCGGCCAGCAACACGCCGCCCAGGTCCTTGTGCTGCCCCAGCGTGGCCACGGCGTCCACCGCCGAGCGCGGCATGGCCACCAGGCCCATCTCATCGCAGAAGTCGAGCAAACACTGGAATTGCGCCGGATCGTGCTCCAGCAGCAGCACTTTGGACGCCAGATTGGTGGTTTCTGTCATGGAGCTGTCCCAGGCCGGCCCAGCGGCAGCTGGCGACCCCGTGGCGCAACCCCGCTGGCCGCACCTTCAGACAGTCATATCGGCAGGCTCACCCGGTTTTGGAGTGCTTGACCGCGCAAAATTGCGGCGAACCATCTCCGCTGGCATCAAGCCTCGCGCGGCCTGACCTTGCCGGCAGCGAGCTTGGCCTGACGGCGGGCAACGTCGACGTCGGCGTCGTGCACCAAAGCCACGCCCATGCGGCGCTTGACGAAGCTCTCGGGCTTGCCGAACAGGCGGATCTCGCTGTGCGGCACGCGCAGCGCATCGGCCACGCCGTCAAAGACGATGCCGGTGGCGTCCACGCCGCCATAGATCACGGCGCTGGCCCCCGGGCTCTTCAGGGTGGTGTCCACCGGCAGACCCAGGATGGCACGGGCGTGCAGCTCGAACTCGTTCTGCCACTGGGTGATCATGGTGACCATTCCGGTGTCGTGCGGCCGCGGGCTGACCTCGCTGAACCAGACCTGATCGCCCTTGACGAACAACTCCACGCCAAAAAGACCCTGGCCGCCGAGGTTGTCGGTCACGGCCTTGGCGATGCGGCGCGACTCGGCCTGGGCAACGGCGCTCATCGGGTGCGGCTGCCAGCTCTCGACATAGTCGCCGCTGACCTGCACATGGCCGATGGGGTCGCAAAAGTGGGTCTCGATCTGGCCGGCCTCACCCACGGCCCGCACCGTCAGCTGGGTGATTTCATAGTCGAAATCGATGAAACCTTCGACGATGATGCGGCCCGGGCCGACACGGCCGCCGGCCATGGCGTAGTCCCAGGCCTTCTGCACATCGGCCGGGCCATCGATCTTGCTCTGGCCCTTGCCCGAGCTGCTCATCACCGGCTTGACGATGCAGGGGTAGCCGATGCCTTTGCCACCATCGCACGCATCGATGGCGGCCTGCAGTTCGGCCAGCGAGTCGCAGAACTTGTAGGGGCTGGTGGGCAGACCCAGGGTCTCGGCCGCCAGGCGGCGGATGCCTTCGCGGTCCATGGTCAGGCGGGCGGCGCGGGCGGTGGGGATGCAGCGGATCTTGCCTTCGGCTTCCAGAGCTTCAAGCACCGGCGTGGCGATGGCTTCAATCTCGGGCACCACCAGATCGGGCTTCTCGGCCTCGATCAGCGCCCGCAGCTGGGCTGGGTCGCTCATGGTGATGGTGCGGGCATGATGGGCCACCTGCTGACCCGGGGCGTGATCGTAGCGGTCCACGGCAATGGTTTCCACACCCAGGCGCTGCAGCGCGATCAGCACCTCCTTGCCCAGCTCGCCGGAGCCCAGCAACATGACACGGAGGGCGGACGGGGACAGGGGGGTGCCGAGGGTGCTCATCGCGGATCTCGCTGGGGCTGAAGGGGAGTCGCATTTTGCCTGCGGCCCGCCGGGCTTGCGGCATCATGGGCGCATGCCCGCGCTGACCCTTGATGCCTTGCGCCGCCACGCCCTGGCGCGCAGCCTGTTCAAACCCACCACCATGCCCAAAGCCATCGCCAGGCTGGGCTTTGTCCAGGCCGATCCGCTGCGCGCGCCGGCCCGCGCGCAAGACCTGATCCTGCGCCACCGGGTGCAAGACTACCGGGCGGGCGACCTGGACCTGCGCTACCCCAAGCTGGCGATC
>CALRVU010000304.1:0-4989 GCA_943371685.1 Bordetella parapertussis
ATTCTCTTCCCGGCCCTGCGCCGGGAATCTTGAACGCTCGCCCGGCCCTGCGCCGGGAGGCTTGAGTCCAGCCCGGCTCTGGCGGCGCGGGCAATCCCCGACACCGCGAGGCCCGCGCATCTGAGACAGTGGAGCCACCATGATCGAACCCGTGATGGCGCCTGTCTCGCACGAACCCGATCCCGAGCTGCTCGCTCTGGAGCAGCACCTGTGGCAGACGCTGGCTGAAGCGGCGGCCACCCGCGGTCATGCCTGGCGCACGCCGGTGCTGGCCACGGTCGATGCCCAGGGTGTGCCGGACGCCCGCACGGTGGTGCTGCGCGAGGTGCAGGCCAATGCCCGCGAACTGGTCTTCTACACCGATGCCCGCGCGCCCAAGGTGGCGCAGCTGACGGCGCGCCCGCAGGCGGCCATGGTGATGTGGTCGCCCGAGCTGAGCTGGCAGTTGCGCTTGAGCCTGGACTGCCAGATCGAGACCAGCGGCCTGGCCGTGCTGTCCCGCTGGACCCGGCTGAAGATGACTCCGGCCGCGCACGACTACCTGTCGCCCCTGCCACCTGGCAGCGCCTTGTCGGGTACCGCGACGGCACCCAAGGTGCGTGAGCACTTTGCCGTGGTCACCGCCAGGGTGACGCGCATGGATTGGCTCAGCCTCGACCGGGATGGACACCGGCGGGCCTGCTTTGCTGCGGGCCAGGCGCCGCAGTGGCTGCAGCCCTGAAGCCTTCGGCCGCGGTCAGAAGCCCAGCGACGCCATCAGGTCGTCAACATCATCCTGCTGCATGGCGCGGTCAGGCACCTGCACGCCTTCCAGCTGGCGTGAGGCATCAAAGGCCTCGTCCGCCCCGCCCTGTTCCGGGCTCAGCTCATCCTCAACAATGTGTCGCAGTTCGGCCTCGGCGCGCAGCAGGATGTCGGTCACCTTCTTGATCACCTGGCCGGACAGGTCCTGAAAATCCTGGGCCATCATGATGTCGGTCAGGCAGTCGTTCTGCTGCCGCGCAAAGCCGGTGGTGTTGTCCACGTAGTCAGCGCACAGTCGCATCAAGGCCCGCGCGCGCTCGACGCTCAGCTCGGGCGATTCGGCCTGGCGCCGCATCACGGCGGCCAGGTCCTCGCCCCGGCTCACCAGCCGCTCGCACTCGGGCTTGGCATCGTCGATCAACGCCAGCACCTTGTTGGCGGCTTTCTCGGTCATCTTGCCCACGTACTCCAGCCGCTCGCAGGCGTCGGGCATCTCTCGGCTGACTTGCCGCAGCTCGGCGGCGACCGGAATGCGTGCCGGGGCTGGGGCGCAGGGCAAGGGCTCGGAGCGGGCGCTAGGGGCGCTGACAGGGTCGTCCACCATGGTGTACAGGTCCGAATCTTGGTCTGATGATGAGACTCGGTATCGGCCACCTGGCAGCCGGCTTAAGCACCGACTGCACAGAATTCCCCCGTCCAGCGGGATCAGCGATGCACGAATGCCGCTTTGCGCTTGTTCAGAAAGGCGTCCATGCCCTCGCGCTGATCTTCAGTCCCGAACAGACTCTGGAACATCCGGCGCTCCATCCGCACCCCCGTCGACAAACCGCTCTCGAACGATTCGTTCACGCATTCCTTGATCATCATCACGCTGGGCAGGCCCATGGCGTTGATCTGCTCGGCGGTGGCCAGCGCCTCGTCGATCAGGCTGGCCGCCGGCACGATGCGCGACACCAGACCGGCCCGCTCGGCCTCTTCGGCGCCCATCATCCGGCCGGTCAGCAACAGGTCCATGGCCTTGGCCTTGCCCACGGCGCGGGGCAGGCGCTGGGTGCCACCGGCACCAGGGATGACGCCCAGCTTGATCTCGGGCTGGCCGAACTTGGCCGTGTCGGCGGCCAGCAGCAGGTCGCACATCATGGCCAGCTCGCAGCCGCCGCCCAGGGCAAAGCCGGCCACGGCCGCGATCACCGGCTTGCGCACCTGGCGGATGGTCTCCCAGTTGCGCGAGATGAAGTCCTGCTTGTAGGCCTCCATGTGGTTGAGGGTGGCCATGGCGGCAATGTCGGCGCCAGCGGCAAAGGCCTTCTCGCTGCCGGTGATGATGATGCAACCGATGCCGGGATCGGCATCAAAGGCCAGCAGCGCCGCGCCCAGCTCGTCCATCAACGGGCCATTGAGCGCATTGAGCTGCTTGGGCCGGTTCAGGGTGATCAGGCCGGTCTTCAGGCCCGCCTCGCCGCGCACGTCGGTCAGGATGCATTCGTAACTCACAGCGTGTCTCCTCGAATCTGAAAACGCCAGTTTAGGGGGCGGCCTGCATGGGTGGCTCGTCGAGCGTCAATTGCAGCGAGGTCTCGGCGTCCTGCCGGATGTCGATGCGCACCGGCAGATACTGCAAACTGGGCGCCACCCACAAGGCCATCTGCAGCTCATTGGGCCGGGCATTGCCAGCCTCGGGCTTCAAGGGCACCACCTGGATCTCGCCAAACGGCAGCTGCAGGGGCTCGGCAGGCTGCACGGTGTAGCGCCAGCGGCCGACCCGGCGCGGCAGGGCGAGCGCGAACTCGACCGTGCGACCGGCTTGCAGACGCTCAGGCTGGGTCAGGAACAACCAGGTCATCTGCACGAACTGGCTGGCCGTGTCCTGCACACCGGCCTGCCCGGGCACCGTCTGCCCATTGATCAGGCGGATCTCGTCGGATCGGATCAGCAGCGTCTCGCGCCGGCTTTCGCGCAGCATCACATCGGTTTCCTGGTCGTAGCGCTCAGGCTGCAGCCCGTCCGGGCCCAGCGTGCCGTGGCTGACCATGCGCCGCTCGAACAGGGGCGGCACACGCACCGTCAGGCGCACCTGATAGCGGTTGCCCTGGCGCAGCCACTCCACCTGGGCCGAGCCATGCAAGGGGCCGCGGTATTGACCGGTCAGGGTGTAGCGCAGCCGCGTCGAAGGAGGCCAGTCGAAGGCCAGCGGGGCCGAAGCCGCCGCAGCCATCGACGCGCTGGTCAGGGGGATGGCCGGCGCACCGCCGGCCAGGATCGGCGCAGCGTCGTCCAACGGGGCGGCAGACTCCGGCCGCTCAATCTGGGCCATTGGCTCAGCTGACGCGTCAACGACCACTGCCGGGCCGTTGCCCTCGGCCTCGCGCTCCTCAGCCTCCGGTTGCGACGCAGCCGGCTTCGGAGGCGGCGGCGCCGGGGCGGGCGCGGCCTGCACGGCCACCGCATGCACGGGTGGCATGCTGGGCGCCAGCACCTGCACAAAGGCCACCTGGATGTCCGGCGGCGGCTGGCTGGCGGCACCCTCGCCCCACTGGCTGGGCTCCAACCGACTCAGCAGCCAGCCGTGCACCCCGGCCACGGCCAGGGTCAGCAGCAGCAGGCCCGCCCCCCGCTGGCCGAGCCGACGCCCGGCCGGGTTCAACGCCCCAACCAGGCCTGGCGCAGCGACAAGGCGGCAGCGGCCGGCGCATCGGCCAGCGCCAGCGTCAGCAAACCGCCTTGCGCTGGCACGGTCTGCGCCGCCACCGTCAGCGTCAGCATGCGCTGCTGCCGGCAGATCAGCAGCTCGAACGCAGCCCCGGCTTGCAACCACTGCCGCGCATCGTCCAAGCGGCGGATCCGCCAGCCGTCGACGGCCAGCAGCTCATCGCCGGCCGACACACCGGCGCGGGCTGCCACCCCGCCCGCCAGCACCGATTTGACCTGCACGCCCGTCAAGGGGCTCTCGCCAAGCTTGAGGCCCAGACTGGCCGGCCAGGGTTCGGCTTCATGGCCGATCTGCAGGCCAGCAGCCAGCAGCTCGGCTGCCAGCGGCAGATCACCGCGGCCATGCACCCAACCGCGCAAGTCCTCGGCCAGATCGGCGCTGCCCAGCTCGGCCACCGCGGCCAGCACCGCCGCCTCGGTCACGCCCTGCTTCAGGCACTGCTTCCAGAGGCGTGCCATCAGGACGTCGAGCGAGCTGCCGGCCTGGCGCAGGCGCAGGTCCAGCAGCAAGCCGATCAGCGAACCCTTGGTGTAGTAGCTGACGGTGGCATTCGGCGTGTTCTCGTCACTGCGGTAGTACTTGACCCAGGCATCAAAGCTGGACTCGGCCACGCTCTGCACATGGCGGCCCGGCGTGGCGGCCACGCCATTGACCGTGCGCGCCAGCAGCTTGAGGTAACGCGGCGCGTCGATCAGGCCGGCGCGCACCAGCATCAGGTCGTCGTAATACGAGGTGAAGCCCTCGAAGAACCAGAGCAGCTGGGTGTAGTTCTCTTGCGTGTAGTCGTAGCCGTGAAACTCGGCGGGCTTGAGGCGCTTGACGTTCCAGGTGTGGAAATACTCGTGGCTGATCAAGCCGAGCAGCGTCAGGTAACCATCCCCCATGCCGTCCATGCTGATGCGCGGCAGGTCGCGCCGGTTGGCGATCAGCGCGGTGCTGGCGCGGTGTTCCAGGCCGCCGTAGCCGTCTTCCACCGCATTGAGCATGAACACATAGCGCTCGAACGGCGGCTTGCGTTTGCCATGCCAGAAGGCAATCTGGGTGGCGCAGATCCGGCGCGTGTCGGCCAGCAGCCGCTCGCCGTCAAAGCCTGGCCAGGCGCCAGCCACAACGAACTCGTGCGCCACGCCACCGGCCTCGAACTGGCCGCGCCAGAAGGTGCCCAGCTCAAAGGGATGGTCGACCAGCTCATCGTAGTCGGCGCTCAGATACTGACCCGGCGCGTCGCCCGCCGGCATGCCGGTGGCCACCTGCCAGCCCTTGGGCAGGCGACCGAACGACAGCGCGTGCGGCTCGGCCTCGCGGCCGTGCACCCGCAGACACAGGCTGGTGGCATTGAAGAAGCCCCGGCTGGCGTCCAGAAAGGCGGTGCGCACCGAGCTGTCAAAGGCATACACGTCGTAGCGCAGCGTCAGCGCTGCGCGGCCTGTGCAGTCCACCTGCCAGCTGGTCTTGTCGAGCTGGGTCAGCGGCCGGGCCTCGCGGCCCTGGGTGGCCGTCATGCCGCTCAGGTGCCGACCGAACTCGCGCACCAT
>CALRVU010000305.1:0-4980 GCA_943371685.1 Bordetella parapertussis
CATGGTGGTGATGGAAGAACTGGGCCGCGGCATGGTGCTGGAGCCCTATGCCGCAGTGGCCCTGGTGGCCGCGCCCATGCTGGTGGGCAGTGCTGCACCGTCCGCCCCGCTGTGGCTGGCCGGCGTGGCCGACGGCAGCGCCCTGATCGTGCTGGCTCACCAGGAGCGCGCTGCCCGCTACCGCTTGAACCATGTCCAGACCACCGCCCGGCAAGACAGCGCCGGCAACTGGCTGATCAGTGGCAGCAAGAGCCTGGTGCCGGCCGGCGAACAAGCAGGCGCCTTCATCGTGCCGGCGCGGGTCAGCGGCGCCGCGGATGATGAGAGCGGCATCGCGCTGTTCATCGTCTCCAAAGGCGCAGGCGTGACTGTGCGCGGCTACCCGACGCAAGACGGTGCCTGTGCAGCAGAGGTCGCTTTCGATCAGGCCGCCGGCATCGAGATGTTCCCGGCCGGCCCGGCATTCGAGGTGCTGCAAGCCGCCATCGACCGGGCCTTGGCAGCGCAAGCGGCCGAAGCCGTGGGCCTGATGAACAGCCTGACCGCGATCACGGTGGACTACATGAACACCCGCAAGCAGTTCAACACCCCGCTCTCGGGCTTCCAGGCGCTGCGCCACCGGATTGCCGACGTGAAGATGCAGCTGGAGCTGGCCCGCTCGATGAGCTACTACGCCAGTCTCAAGCTGGGCGAGCCACCAGCCCAGCGCCGCCGGGCCATCAGCCAGGCCAAGGTGCAGATCGGCAACTCGGCCCGGTTCGTGGGCCAGCAATGCGTGCAGCTGCACGGCGGCATCGGCGTGACCGACGAGTATGTGGCCAGCCACTATTTCAAGCGCCTGACCATGCTCGAGATGCAATATGGCGACACCTTGCATCACCTGGGTGAGGTCTCGGCCACGATGCAGGACAGCGCCGGCGTGTTTGCCTGATGGGCTGAGGCCGATGCCCTGATGCGGGCCTGACGGAGAATCGCGGCATGAAACTCAGTCAGATCCTGTTCTCCCAAGGCATCGGCACCCGGCGCGTGTGTGCCGGCATGGTGGATGCCGGCCTGGTCAGCCTGGACGGCCGCGTGCTGGACGACCCGAACGAAGACTTTGCGACCGCCGGTCTCGTGCTGACGGTCGAAGGCAAGCCCTGGCCCTACTTCGAGAAGGCCCTGGTGCTGCTGAACAAGCCGGCCGGCTACGAGTGCTCGCAGAAGCCCAAGCACCACCCGAGCGTGATGACGCTGCTGCCGGCGCCATTGCGCAACCGCGGCGTGCAGCCGATCGGGCGCCTGGATGAAGACACCACCGGCCTGCTGCTGCTGACCGAAGACGGCGGCCTGATCCACCGCCTGACCTCGCCCAAGCACCATGTGCCCAAGGTCTACGAGGTGGGTTGCAAGCATCCCGTCAGCGACGAGCAAGTGGCGCAACTGCTCGCCGGCGTGGTGCTGGAGGACGACCCCGCGCCAGTGCGTGCCGCCGCCTGCGAGCGGGTCAGCGACCTGCACCTGCGGCTGACCTTGACCGAGGGCAAGTACCACCAGGTCAAGCGCATGATTGCTGCGGTGAGCAACCGGGTCGAAACCCTGCACCGCAGTGCCTTCGGACACCTGCAGATCCCGGCCGAGCTGGCCCCGGGGCAGTGGATGTTTGTCGATGGATGGCGCCCACCTGCGGCTTGACCCGATTTACAACGGTCCTGCGGCAGGCGCATGATTCCTGTCATGACGCTCAAGACATGGCGCTGACTCATGCCCGCAGGCAGGTCATCCGAGACGGAGTTCGGGTCGGAAGCCGCACCTGATCCTGCGGTTTCCGTGTTCGAGGCACCTGCCCGTGCACGGCGCGAGGCGATTGCCGCCCAGGTTGAGTTTGCGCGGGTTCAGCAGATCTACGAACGGACGCCCGAGCCGCTCCTGTCCAGCGCAGGATTTGCCGTGCTGGTGGCATGGGCCCTGTTCAGCTTCAACGCCGATCCGATGGCCCTGGTCTGGTGTGCAGCCAAGCAGCTGACCTTCTTGCTGCGCTGGCTGGACTGCCGCTCATTTCAACAACAGACCCCCCTCAGGCCGGAGGCTGCCCGCTGGCGCCGGCGCCATGCCATTGGTTCGGGATTGGATGCCGTCGGATGGGGTCTGATTCCGCTGATGTGCGTGCCCACCGGCAGCCCGATGCTGGACGGTGCGGTGGTGGCGGGACTCGTCGGCGTGGCCTCGGTCGGCGTGTTCGCGTTGAACAGTTTTGCCAGCCATGCCCTTCGTTTCATGCTGGGCTGCCTGCTGCCCATGATGGGCTATCAGGTCTGGCTGGGCGGCCCCGCCATGCCCATCGTCACGATCGGCCTGTTCGTCTACTTCGCGGTGTTCTGGCGCGAAGCCGAGCGGCACCAGGCCCGCTGGCTGGAGCTGCTGCGCCTGCGCTTCGAGAACGTGGCCATCAGCGAGGAGCGCGAGCAGGCTCTGCTGCTCGCGCAGCATTCGAACGCCGCCAAAAGCCGGTTTCTGGCCACGGTCAGCCATGAGTTGCGCACACCGCTCAACGGGATCCTGGGTGTGACCCAGTTGCTGGCCAACGATGGACTGACGCCGCGGCAGACCGAACGACTGAAGGTCATGCAGCATTCGGCGCGGCACTTGCAAACCCTGCTCGCCGACTTGCTCGACACCTCGCGGGCCGATGTGGGCCGGCTCACCTTGGCACCGCAAGCCGTGCTGCTTGACGGGCTGATCGACGAAGTCACCGATCTGCTGGCCCCGGTTGCCCACGAGAAAGGCCTGGACTTTCAGGTCAGCAAAGGCGCGGATCTGCCCGCAGCGGCCCTGCTCGACGGGCCGCGGATCAAGCAGGTGCTGCACAACCTGATCGGCAACGCGCTCAAGTTCACCGAGCATGGCACGGTGAGCCTGCGTGTGGCGGTGCGACCGGGCCCCACCGAGATGCTGTGCTTTGAAGTGGAAGACAGCGGACCGGGCGTGCCGCAGGCCTTGAGAAAGCGCATCTTCGATCCCTTCGATCAGGGCGCGCTCGACGCCGATGCCCGCCGGTCCGGCACCGGCCTGGGCCTGACCATCGTTCGCCAACTGGCCCAGGTGATGGGCGGCGATGTGGTTTGTGACGGCAGCGCCCTGGGCGGGGCCAGATTCTGTTTCAGTGCGCCCTTGCACCGCGCTGCACCGCCGGCGCCGCCGGAACCAGCCCACCCCTCGTCGAGCCCGCTGACCGGCATGGTGCTGGTGGTGGAAGACAATCCGGTGAACCTGATGGTCTGCGGTGCCATGCTGGAACACCTGGGCTTGCGTTGGTGCCAGGCGGTCGACGGGCAGGCTGCACTGGACCGGATGGCCGAGGGCAAGCTCGATCTGGTGTTGATGGACTGCCAGATGCCGGTGCTGGACGGCCTCAGCGCGGCCCGACGGTGGCGGGCCCACGAACAGGCGCAGCAGTTGCCGCGCCTGCCCATCATCGCGCTGACCGCCAACAACCTGACCGGCGACCAGGCCCAATGTCTGGCGGCTGGCATGGATGCATTCCTGTCCAAGCCGTTCGAGCAGTCGGCCCTGCAATCGCTGTTGACGCAATATCTGACCGCGCCCAACCGGGTTGGAGTGCCAGCCGCCGATAATCCCACCGCATGAAAGTGTTCAGAGCACAGCGCGCGACGCGCTCCGCCGACGCAGGCTGCGCGTTGACCATCGGCAATTTTGACGGCGTGCACCGTGGCCACCAGGCGATGCTGGCCTTGCTGGTCAGCGAGGCTCGCCACCGTGGCCTGCGCAGCTGCGTGATGACCTTCGAGCCGCATCCGCGCGACTGGTTTGCCCAACAGGCCGGCCAACCCGCGCTGGCCCCGCTGCGCATCGCCACCCTGCGCGACAAGCTGCAGGAGCTGGAGCGCTGTGGCGTGGACGAGGTCGTGTTGATGCGCTTCGACAAGCGCCTGGCCAGCCTGGCGCCCGAAGCCTTCATCGAGCAGGTGCTGCTCCATGATCTGAAGGCCCGCTATGTGCTGGTCGGCGACGACTTCCGCTTTGGCGCCAAGCGGGCGGGTGACTACGCCCTGCTCGACGCCGCCGGCGGCCAGCTGGGCTTTGATGTGGCCCGGATGATGAGCTACGAGGTTCATGGCCTGCGCGTGTCCAGCTCTGCCGTGCGCGAGGCCCTGGGTCAGGGTGACATGGCCGGCGCCGCCCGTCTGCTGGGCCGGCCCTACAGCATCAGCGGCCATGTGGTGCACGGCCAGAAGCTGGGCCGGGATCTGGGGTTTCGCACCCTCAACCTGCGGTTCCCGTCGCACCGGCCAGCGGCGATGGGCATCTTCGTCGTTCAGGTGCATGGCCTGGCCGCCCATGCGGTGCCCGGCGTGGCCAGTCTGGGCGTGCGGCCGACGGTCGATGAATCGGGTCGCGTGCTGCTCGAAGTCCACTGCCTGCAATGGCCTGCCGGCCTCGCGCTGGAGGCCGGCTATGCCCGGATCCTGCGGGTCGATCTGCTGCACAAGCTGCACGATGAACGGCGCTATGACGGGCTCGATGCCTTGCGGGCCGGCATTGCCCAGGACGTGCAGGACGCTCATGCCTGGTTCGCCGCCGCTGGTGCCACCCCGGCCCGGTAGAATCAAGTTATGTCCGCCTGTTCTGCCTGCCCGCTGTCAGTTTCATCAGCCGCCCTGTTCGCCCCGGGCGGCCACGCCTGCACGCGCCGGCAGACCACCCGAGATCGAATTCGGCGCGTCGCCTGATCGACGCCGCTGGCCTCAACCGAAATCGGTGGGGCTGGCAACCGGCCCCTGTGGCGCATGCCGCGCGCAGGAGCATCCCGGCGGTGTTGCTGCCGCCGCGCACTCCGGTGCCCCCTCCTTCTGCGCCCCATGACCACCGAATCGAACGTACCCGACACCCGCAGCACCCTGAACCTGCCCGACACGCCCTTCCCGATGCGCGGCGACCTGCCCAAGCGCGAGCCGGGCTGGGTCAAGGACTGGAATGACA
>CALRVU010000306.1:0-4970 GCA_943371685.1 Bordetella parapertussis
TCCCTCTCCGCCCCGCCTGAGCGTCTCTGCATCACCGAGGCGAGCGCGCTGGGGCCGGTCGTTCGGGCCCGTCGTCGCGCCCAATCACTGCGCATCGACGACGCCGCATCCTTGTGTGGCGTTTCCGTCGACATGCTTTCCCGGCTCGAGAACGGCAAGGGCTCGGTGCGCCTGGACAAGTTATTGGACGTGCTGGACGGCTTGGGGCTGGCGCTCATGGTCGGACCCAAGGACCACTCGACCATGCAGGCAGCCCCGAATCCCAGCGCCCATCGCACGGAGCTGGGATGAGCGTGCAGGGTGGCGCATCCGCCGTGTCCCCACCCGCACTCACGCTCTGGGCCGATGGCCGGAGGGTGGCAAGGCTGGCGCATGAAGCGCTGAACGACCGCTGGACGCTGGACTATGACCCCGATTGGGTGACTGCGCCCGGGGCCTTTCCACTGTCGCCGGCGCTGCCCTTTCTGCCGCCGTCTGCGGGCCATGCGGCCGGCGCCATCAAGCGCTTCGTGGAGAACCTGCTGCCCGAAGGTCGTGCCCTCGACATCACGGCCTCAACCCACCGGGTGTCCAAGTCAAACATCTACGCGCTCATCGCTGCCCTGGGCTCCGAGACCACGGGTGCTTTCAGGTTCTGGCGGTCCGATGAAGTGCCGCCCGAGGCGGCCGCCAAGCCTCCGCGTGAGGTAACCCGCACGGAGCTGGACCAGCGCATCGCCGAGCGTGATGAACTGCCCTTGGCCATCTGGGATGGCAAGGTGCGCATGTCGATTGCGGGTGTGCAAGACAAACTGATGGTCTACTTGGACCGACCGCTGGATGAAGGCGGCCGGCTGTTTCTGGTCGAGCCACCCTTGGCATCGACCCACATCCTCAAGCCTGATCCCGCACGTCAAGCGACGCCGCATCTGGTCGTCAATGAGCACTACTGCATGTCGCTGGCGCGGCGCATGAATCTGCCGGTGGCAGCGGTCAGCCTCTATCGGACACCCAAGCCGGTGCTCGTCGTCAGCCGCTTTGACCGGGTGGTGATGCAAGATGCCAGTGTGCGCCGCCTGCACATCATCGATGCGTGTCAGGCGCTGGACTTGCCGGAGAGCCACAAGTACGAACGGAATCTGGGGAGCGGCGACCGTGTGCGCAACATCCGCGAGGGCGTCAGCTTCGAGCGCTTGTTCACGTGCGTGGATCAGACCGTCAACAAGGCTGTTGCACGTTTGACCTTGCTGCGGTGGGCCCTGTTCCAGTTCCTCATCGGCAACTGCGACGCGCATGGCAAGAACTTCTCATTCTTCGTGCACCGAGAAGGGCTGGCCCCGGCGCCTTGGTACGACCTGGTCAGTGTGGTGCAGTACCCGCGCTTGGCCCACGAGCTGGCCATGGCCTGGGGTGACGCCTTCTCGCTGGATGAAGTGACGGCCTTTCAGCTGGCCGACTTTGCGCAGCGCTGCGGCATCGACCGAAACCTGCTCAAGCGAGAAGCCACGCGGCTGGCCAAGCTGGCAGCGGCCCATGCACCGCATCAAGCCCTGGCAGACGACTACACCACCGATGACGAACGCGCCTTTGCCAGCCAGTTGGGCCGCTTCATCGGAGAGCAAGCCATCCGGTTGACCCAGATGGCCGCAGGGGCAGCAAGCATCAACAAGGACTTTCTGTGAATCCGACATCGCTCCCCACCCTCACAGCCTTCGCCGCCTCCCCCGACCGGGGCCGGGGCCTGGCCCGCGACATGGCGGTGCGCTGGGCGTTTGAGGAGGTGGGGCAGGCCTGCGACGTGCGGCTGGTGTCGTTCAGCGAGCTGAAGGAGGCGCCGCACCGGGCGCTGCAGCCTTTCGGGCAGATCCCCACCTGCCAGTTCGGCGATCTGGCGTTGTTCGAGTCGGGGGCGATCGTGATGCAGATTGCAGAGCGCCATGCTGGCTTGCTGCCCGCGGATGCCGGCGCGCGCGCCCGCGCCATCACCTGGATGTTTGCCGCCGTGGCCACGGTCGAGCCGGTGATCGTGGCCCGGGAGAGCGCCTTGTTCACCGAGCATGACCGGTCCTGGCATGCAGAGCGCATGTCCCTGGTTGACGATCGCATCCGCGTCCGGCTGGCCGAGCTGGCCGCGCGCTTGGGCACGGCGGATTGGCTGGATGGCGACTTCAGCGCCGGTGATCTGTTGATGGTGCAGGTGCTGCGGCGCTTGGGTGGGTCTGAGCTGCTCCGCGCCCATCCGGTGCTGGTGGCCTATGTTGATCGCGCCGAAGGGCGGCCGGCCTTCCAGCGCGCCTTTGCTGCGCAGCTGGCGGTCTTTACCCGGCTGCAGGGTCGCCCACCAGCCCCTTGAGGTCAGGCGGGGCCGGACGGCGCACCAAGCGCACCGGCCGCGCCGATGCCTCGCCCGGCGCCCCCGCCCGCGCGCGCAACTGGCCGCAGCCGCCGTCCACCTCTTGCCCGGCCGAATGACGCAGCTTGGTCAGCACGCCGCGCTGGTGCAGTCGGCGCGCCAAGCTGGCGGCCTGGTCCCAGGCCGGGCGCTCGAACGGGAGGTCGGGCACGCTGTTGTAGGGGATCATGTTCAGCACGGCGTATTTGCCCTTGAGCAGGCGCACGATGCCGTCCAGTTCCTCGTCGCTGTCGTTGATGCCGGCGAGCAGCGTCCACTGGTACTGGATCGGATAGCCGGTGCGGCGGGCATAGTCCTCGCCAGCGGCCACCAGATCGTCGGGGCTGATGCGCGGGGCGCGGGGCAAGAGCTGGGCGCGCAGATCGGCCCGGCTGGTGTGCAGCGACAAGGCCAGCGCGGGCTTGACCACGCCCAGCGGCAGGCGCTCGAACACCCGCTCGTCGCCCACGGTCGAGAACACCAGGTTCTTGTGGCCGATGCCGCCCAAGGTGCCCAGCAGCTCGATCGCCTCGAGCACGTTGTCCAGGTTGTGGGCCGGCTCGCCCATGCCCATGAAAACCACCTTCTTGACCACGCGGCGCTGGCGGGCCAGGGCCACCTGGGCGACGATCTCGGCACTGCTGACCTGTCGCAGCAGACCGTCGCGGCCGGTCATGCAGAACACGCAACCCACGGCGCATCCCACCTGGGTGGACACGCACAGTCCGTCGCGCGGCAGCAGCACGCTCTCGATCATCTGGCCATCGGCCAAGGCCACCAGCCAACGGGCCGAACCATCCTCAGCCGGGTGCTCGGACGTGACGCGGGCCAGGCCGGCCAGCTCGGCCTCCAGCGCCGGCAGGTCTTGCCGCACGGCCAGGGGCAGAAAGTCCTCGATGCCGCGCCGGCCGCCATCCTGCGGCCGGGCCTGTGCCCACTGGCGCAGCACCCGGTCCTGGTGCACGGGCTTGGCGCCCAGGGCGCTCAGGCGGTCGCGAAGGTCTTGAAGGCGCATGGCGCAGGCGGCTGGGGCCTGCGCGGTATCAGGCCCGTCGTGGTCGGGGTGGGCGGGCCGCGATCATGCCATGCCCGCAAAGCGCCCAGCGCAGCCGGGCGCCCCGCCCCAATCACTCGGCCAAGGCCACCCGCAGCTGGTGGCGGGTGGCTTGCGGCAGTGGCGCAAACACCCACTGGCGCACGGCGGCCAGCACCGGGGCCGACAGCGACGGGTGCGAAGTCTCGCGGACCTGGGCCTCGCGCACCGCGCCGGACTCGTCGATCAGCAGCTCGACCAGCACCTCGGGCCGCTTGCGCAAGCGCGACAAGAACGACTCGGACACATCGACATCGACCATGCGCAGCAGTTGCGGCTCCACCGCCAGGGCGGCCACGGCCGGCGCAGCCACCGAGGGCTGGCTGGGCATGGCCAGGGACGTGCCGGCATCGACCGTCGCCACTTGAGACTCCGGGATCGGAGTCTGGCTGGCCGACGATGAAGGCAGGCTCGTCGACACGGGGGGCTCGATCAAGGCCGGTGAAGCAGCGGCGAGCAGCACCTCTGCGGGGGGCGCCGGACGGCTGGGCCGGGGCGCTGCGGCGGCTGCCAGGCTGGGTGCTGGACCGGCCGCGGGCGCGGGTGCGGCAGCACCACCGCCTGTGGCCTTGGCCGTGACCGTGGGCGGCGCCGTCGGCGTGGCGGCGGCAGCCGCAGCCGCCAGGGCAGCGGCCTCCAGAATGCGCTTCATGGGCCGATCGGCCTCTTGCTGGGTGCGGGTGTCGATGGCCTTGCCCTTGACGGCGGGCAAGGCCTTGGCCTGGCCCGCAGGCAGCACGATGGTGGGGGCGGGCGCCGAGGGCACCTGGGCCCAGGCGGGCGCCCCCAAGCTCAACATGCATGCCGCGGCCCATGCCACCGGCGAGCGCACCCAAGCTGCGATCTGGTACTTCATTTCTGTCTCCTCTGGCCTGTTCTGGCCCGGTTGCATCGACTCGAAATCGACTGCACCGACATGGCTGTTATATGAAAATCAGTGTAGGACTGCTACAGCCTGTTGAAACGGTTACGTTACAGTTACACGACTAAGGACTTGCCCTGAGCTCCCAAACCCATGCGGCACGCGCTTCAACTCTTGTACTTTGACTACAGCGACGGCAGCGACGGCCACGGCCTGCTGGACGCGATGGCGGCCTGCGCCGAGCCGCGCCTGGCCGCGCTCGAAGCCGAGCTGGCCCGCGTGCTGGACTGGTGCCATGCCCAGCACCCCGCAGGCCCCGGCCCGCTGGATGAAGGCCATGAGTGGGACTTCGACCTGCAGGGTCGGCGTGAATGGTCGGCCGATGAAGGCCTGCGCTACGACCCGTTGCAGAAGCGCTTTGCCCGGCAGGCCGGCCCGGCTGGCGCGGTACGCCACACGGTCAACTTGTCGATCACCGGGAGCGCCGGTTTCTGTAGCGCGTTCCTGGCCGCGTTCCCGGCCGACTGAGGCTGCGGTGCCTCAGGCCCGCAGCAGGGTCGCGCTGCGCTGGGGCCAGGCGGCGGCCCAGGGCGCCAGGTCGGCAGCCGGCATGGGCTTCGCGATGAAATAGCCCTGGGCCAGGT
>CALRVU010000307.1:0-4928 GCA_943371685.1 Bordetella parapertussis
ACCCAGCCGCTGTGACCGAGTTGGCCGGCAGCAGCACCCACGAAGTCATCGACAGCGCCGTCGTCGCCAGCGTGCTGTGCTCCAGCCAGAGTGGTACCTTCAACTGCCGGCCCGGCAGCGCAGACATCGTGAACGCTGGAATCACCCGCCCCGCGATCACGCATTCGATCATCACGACCAGCGCCAACCCAGCGTGCAGCGCCCGCAGCGGATCGATGTTCAGCCAGCCCAGCGCGGCAGCATGAAAGCCGAGATTGGCGGCAGCGAGCAGAAGTAGGATGGCGCCCAGTGGCAAGTTGCGCCGGTTGCCGGCCTTCAACAGCACCCGGATCAACACCAAGGCCACCCAAGGCAGCAGCACCATGTCCAGAACGGCATAGACCGCATAGGGCGCTGCCACGGCTGAAAGCCGCGCTGCCAGCCACAGCCCCGCCATCGCCGCCAGCGTCGCGCCGCGTGGCGTGGCCAAGCCTGTCCAGGCTTTGCCGGCTGTCAGCAGGAAGCCGACGATCACCGCCACGGCAAAGCCGTAGAGCATCTCGTGGGCGTGCCACAAGATCGGCGACATCGTCGAAGGCAGTGCCACCAGACCCAACAGGCCTGCAATCCAGTACGGCACTGCGAACAGGGCGAATGCGGCCGCACCCAAGTAGAACGGCCGAAATCCGAGCCGAAACAGCGGCCAGCCGGGCAATGGGAACTGCGCGCTTGCAAGAGGCGGCGCGACGCTCTGGGGAGCGTCTGTGGCCAGCAAGGGGATGGAGGGCATAGGCTTCGTCATGGCCGAGGGCGCCATCTCAGGAGCCGGCCAGCTGCAATGCCAATTAAAAGATGCAACATATATGCATGTTAATGATTCGCGGCGCTTAAAGCAATACACTGTGTGCATCTTTCAGGAACACCATGCGTTTGTCCGAATACACCGACTACACCTTGCGGGTGCTGATGTACTGCGCTGCGCACCGCGACCGGCTGGTGACCATCGCCGAGCTGGCAGATCAGCATGGCCTGTCCAAGAACCACCTGATGAAGGTCGTCAATGACCTGGCGCGCCGGGGTCTTTTGGAAACCACACGTGGACGGGGTGGTGGTCTGCGGCTGCTGGCCGAGCCCGAGACCATTCGAATCGGTGATGTGGTGCGCGCAACGGAAACCGACTTCCGCTTGGTGGAGTGTTTCGACCCCACCACCAACGCTTGCACGCTGTCACCCAGCTGCCGGCTGAAACACCTCTTTGACGAAGCGCTGTCGAGTTACTTCAGAGCTTTGGACGGCGCCACCTTGGCGGACATGGCACCGAGCCCGCTAACCATGACGACCCAGCCCGGTCGACGACCAACCAGCCGCGAGCTGGCCGTCGTCGTTGCGGCCCCTGCTCAGCGGCGCGCCACGCGCACAGACAACGGCACTTGAGAATCTATGGGAGCCAACATGTCTCTGAACCTGCCCGGCCACAACACCCCTGCCGTTGGTTTCGAAGTCCCGCTGGAAATGCTGCTCGCCTGTCATGGGCGGGTGCAGCACCAGTGCGAGACCCTGCTGCGCCTGGAGGCTCACCTGCGAACCCACGGCGCTGACCACCCTGCGCAGGAGGCTGCGAGAGCAGTCATGCGTTACTTTGACACGGCCGCACGGCATCACCATGAAGACGAGGAGCAGGATCTTTTCCCCGCGCTGCTGGAAGCCGGGGCCGGGGCCGGCGCCGATGCCATCGCCCTGCGTGAGCTGACCACAGCGCTTTGCAGCGACCACCGCTTGCTGGAACGAAGCTGGGATGCCTTGCGCCAATGGCTGTTGCAGGTCGCGGAAGCCAAAGGTTCATCGCTGGCCGACGCCGATGTGCACAGTTTCGTGCAGGACTACGCGCAACACATCGCTCGCGAGGAAACCGAATTGTTGCCCATGGCAACCCGGTTGTTGAGCGAAGAGACACTTGACCGCATCGGACTGGCCATGCGCTCGCGGCGCTCGGCCTGAAGGCAGCGGCTCAGGCGGCGGCCAAGCGGAAGACGCGAACCGACTCGAGCAGCTTGGAGGCCTGTACGCGCAGACTTTCTGAGGCCGCAGCGCTTTCTTCCACCAGCGCGGCATTCTGCTGCGTCACTTGATCAAGTTGCGTGACAGCCTCGTTGACTTGGACGATGCCCTTGGTCTGCTCGTCGACCGCCGAGCTGATCTGCGCGAACACATCGCTCGCCTCCGACACTTGCGCCACGACGTCCTGCATCGTGCGGCCGGCCGTGCCCACCAAGGCGCTGCCCGCTTCCACTTTCTCGACGCTGGCCTGAATCAATGACTTGATTTCCCGAGCCGATGCAGCACTGCGCTGAGCCAGGCCCCGAACCTCGGACGCCACCACGGCGAAGCCGCGGCCATGATCGCCTGCGCGTGCAGCTTCCACCGCAGCGTTCAAGGCCAGGATGTTGGTCTGAAAGGCGATGCCGTCGATCACGCCGACGATGTCTCCGATCTTGCGGCTGGCGGCCGTAATGTCGTCCATGGTGCTCACAACTTGCACCACCACCGCGCCTCCGTTGCGAGCGGTCGCGGTGGCCCTCTGCGCCAGGTCGCTGGCATTTCTGGCCGCATCCGCACTTTGGCGCACCGTGGCCGACAGTTGCTCCATGGAAGCCGCTGTCTCCTCCAGATTGGCGGCCTGCTGTTCCGTGCGCTGCGACAGGTCGGAAGTACCGCTGGCGATTTGTCCGCTGCCGGTGGCAATGCTCTCGCTGCCTTGTCGAACGGACTGCACCACACCGCGCAGACCGCGCGTCATTGCGCCCAGCGCCTGCAACAGGCGGCCAGTCTCGTCACGCGCGTCGCTGTTGATTTCCACCGTCAAGTCACCTTGAGCCACAGCCTCAGCCACAGCCACAGCGCGACCAATTGGCAATGTGATCGAGCGCGCCAGCCACCAGGCGGCGAGAGCGCCCAGACCCAACATCAGCACACCTGCAACGCCCAGCGCTTTCAGCGTATTTCGAATGTCGGCCTGCGCTCCAGCGCCCGCTTCGGTGGCCAGCTTCTGCTGAAGCGACGACAGCGCGTCAACATCGTCCTGCAGGTGGTCAATGGCAGGTAGCGTCTCGGTCAGCAGCGTACGGACTGCAGCCTCGCGATCACCAGCCTGCACCAGTCGGTCCACAAGGGAGAAACTTGCCACGTAGGCGGCTCGGTCGGACTTCAGCGCGGCCAGCGCCTTCTTGCCCTCGTCCTGGCGAACGAGTCGTTCAAGCGTTGCCAGGGCTTCGTCAATGCGGGCCTTGTTCTTCTTGATGTGCCCGCGTACAGCCTGAGCCTGTGCGGCGTCAGTTACCAGCAGCAACTCCATCGTGCGTCGGGCATTGGCGCGTGTCAGCGCATCGATGTCCGCCACGGCTTGGGCCTTCACCCAGTCTTCGTCCAAGATTTGAGTCAATGTGCGGTCCAGATCGTGGAATCGCAGTCCCGACAAGCCCAGCGCTGCAGCCATCAGAACCAGCAGCACACCGAATCCGAGGGCCAAGCGTGTGCTGATGGCCAGATGCTGGATTGCATTCATGGGAGACCTTTGTTTGTACTGTCGGAATTTCGGCAGCGCAACCGAAATTTTCAGCCTGAAGTTGGACGGGCAATCCCCGGAATTGATCAGCATAAGCAGCTGAAGCCGAATACCTCAACCTGCCCAAGCTTGCAGCAGATCGTCTGAACCTCCTCCTAGGAGCGCCAAACCCTTGGGATGTGTGGCCCGTGTGGGGCTACCGGCGATGACCCAGTTGGCCAAGCGCTCGTCCGGTCTGCAGAAGGCTTGATGCACAGTTGGATCCGATACCGAAGCGCCACTCAGGGCCTTGGCACAAAAACCCATCAAGTGCAGGGCGTTCAAGAAGTTCATGAGCGCCGCGCCCACACACAGCCACTGTTCATGCGGCGGGACCTCGGGCACATCAACGCGTATCCGCGCGATCAGCGCAACAAGTCCTGGGCCATTGGACGCACGTTCTCGGGCTCGCTCGATTTCTTCACAGGTCTGCCCACGCTGATGCGCCCCCATCGCGAACAACTCCGCCAATGCACCGCGCTGGCGGTCATCGACCACCACAAACCGGAACGGGCGCAAGCCACCATGGTCGGGCGCACGCAAGGCCAAGTCCGCAGCGCGAGCCCACTGCGCTGCACTGGGTGCCGGCGGCGCCAAATGCTTAGGCCCCACGGAGTAACGAAGCGCGAGCAGATCCAGCAATTCGCTTTCAGCGTTCAAGCCTGCCGCCCTGCCAGGTACACAGCCGCCTGCACACGCGAGCTGAGGTTGAGCTTGCGCAGGATGTGTTGCACATGAATCTTCACCGTGGCCTCAGCGATGTTCAGGTCACGCGCCACTTCCTTGTTGCTTGCACCCTTGGCGATCAAGGCCAGGATCTCGCGCTCTCGCGGGGAAAGGCTGTGGATGGGATCGGCTTCGACGGCCGGTGCTGGTGCTTTGGCATGGCCGCTGCCGGCCTGGAACGCACTGACCAGCTTGCTGGTCATCTCGGTGCTGACGACCGATTCACCTGCCATGGTGCGCTGGATGGCCGAAGCCAGCATCTCGCTGTCCATCGTCTTGAGCAGATAGCCCCGGGCCCCCCCGAGCAGAGCCGCAGCCAAATCGCGCTCGTCCTCGCTGACCGTGAGCATCAGCACCCGGGCCTGGGGCGCCGAGGCCTTGAATCCGGCCAGTGCGTCGACGCCATTGACGCCGGGCATGTGATTGTCCAGAAGGATCACGTCGGGCTGCGTTTGCGCAGCCCGCTGGTGTGCCTCATTGGCGTCGCCGGCCTCGGCCACCACTTGGAATCGGGCGTCGCCAGCCAGCAGCGAAATCAACCCGCGGCGAAACAATGTGTGGTCATCAACCACCAGCACGCGGATGGGTTGTGCGGCGGTCATGCTGCCAGCCCCAGACGTTC
>CALRVU010000308.1:0-4925 GCA_943371685.1 Bordetella parapertussis
CAGCCAGCGTTTCCAGCATGCCCAGCACGCGCTTGGTCGAGCCCTCGCGAATGGCCTTCACGTCGCGGCTCTCCTGCAGCAGCTCACGCGACACGTTCAGCGGCAAGTCGGCCGAGTCGATCACGCCCTTGACGAAGCGCAGGTAGACCGGCAGCAGGGTCTCGGCGTCGTCCATGATGAAGACGCGCTTGACATAGAGCTTGACGCCGCCACGCTTGTCGCGGTTCCACAGGTCCATCGGCGCCTTGGCCGGGATGTAGAGCAGCTGGGTGTACTCGCTGCGGCCTTCCACCCGGTTGTGGGTGTAGGCCAGCGGGGCCTGGCTGTCGTAGCTGATCTGCTTGTAGAAGTCCTGGTACTCGGCGTCGGTGACCTCGCTCTTGCTGCGGGCCCACAGGGCGGCGGCCTTGTTGACGGTTTCCCATTCGTCGGTGACCACCTGCTTGCTGGCCTCGGCGTCCCAGGTCTCCTTCTTCATCAGGATGGGCAGCGAGATGTGGTCGCTGTACTTGCTGATGATGGACTTCAGGCGCCAGGTCGACAGGAACTCGGTCTCGTCGTCACGCAGGTGCAGGATCACATCGGTGCCGCGGCCAGGCTTGTTGATGGTTTCCAGCTCGAACTCGCCGGTGCCCTCCGAGCTCCAGCGCACGCCGGCATCGGCCGGCAGGCCGGCGCGGCGGCTTTCCACCGTCATGCGGTCGGCCACGATGAAACCCGAGTAGAAGCCCACGCCGAACTGGCCGATCAGGCTGGCGTCCTTCTTCTGGTCGCCTTCGAGCTTGTTCATGAACTCGCGGGTGCCGCTCTTGGCGATCGTGCCCAGGTGCGAGGCGGCTTCCTCGGCGCTCATGCCGATGCCGTTGTCGCGGATGGTCAGCGTCTTGGCTTCGGCATCAAAAATCACTCGCACGTCCAGATTGGGCTGGTCTTCGTACAGCTCGGCCAGGTCCAGTGCCTCGTAACGCAGCTTGTCGCAGGCATCGGAGGCATTGGAAACCAGCTCGCGCAGGAAGATTTCCTTGTTCGAGTACAGCGCGTGGGTGACGAGGTGCAGGATCTGCTTGACTTCGGCCTGGAAGGAATGGGTCTGCTTGCTCATGGGTCGCGGCGGAGAAGTGAGAGGGTTGGCAAAACGCCCCGCAGGCGCCTGACAAGTACCAGGCGCGTGGGGTTTGGCGCCTATTTGAGGCCGCCGTGTGACTTTTCAAGCCCGCCCGTGTCGCTGCCGTTCAGCCAGCAGGCGTTGCCCGAAAGCTCTGCCGGTTCTCCTTAGAGACTCAGACCCTCAGCGCGCTTCCCAGCGGCTTTCCTCGTCCACCTTGGCCTGGCCTTGCGCGGCCAACTTGAGCAGGTTGGCGCTCAAGGAGCGGGCAGCAATGCCGTGGCGTGAGGCCGGCACGTCGCCATAGACCTCGGGCACCAATGCCTGCACCGTGACCGGCACGGCCTGCGCGCGCAAGGCGGCCAGCACCTTGTCCTCGCGGGCCTGGCGGTGCGCCAAGAGGCGCCGCACCTCGGCCTGCGGCTCGGCGATCAGGAAACCATGACCGGGTGCGAGCCACTGCAGGTCCAGCGCCAGCAGGGCCGCCAGCGAAGCGCAGTAGCTCGCCATGTCGCCATCCGGCGGGTTGATGACCACGGTCGAGCCCTGCATCACATGGTCACCCGTGAACAGCAGCCGCTCTTCTTCCAGCAACCAGCAGACATGGTTGGACGCGTGGCCCGGCGTGTGCACGGCCTGCAAGGTGCAACCCGGACCCAGGAGCAGGCGCTGGCCGTGCGCGATCGCCTGATCGGGCACAAAGCTGGTGTCCTGCAAGTCTGGATGCGCCGCCACGCTGCCCACCAGCTTGGCCCCGGTCAGGGCTTGCAGGCGGGCGGCGGCGGGCGAATGATCGCGGTGGGTGTGGGTCACCAGGATGTGGCTGATGCGCGCGCCACCCGCAGCGGCCAGCACGGCCTGCAGATGGGCCTCGGTGTGACCGTCGAGCGGGCCGGGGTCCAGCACCACCAGGTCAGCACCGCACTCTGCACCGATCAGGTAGGTGTTGGTGCCCGGCCCGGTCATCACCGAGCCGTTGCTGCACGTGAGGCGCTGCACACGGCTGGACAAGCGCACCGCCCGCAGTGGCTGCAGATCGCAGGCGCCGTGGCCCAGGCCGGCATCCTCCAGCCGGCCCAGCTCGGCCCAGGCCGGCTCGTGAGGCAAGACCGGGCGTTTGCCAACCGCGTCGTGGCCCAGGCGCCCCATCAGGCAAGGCTGCAAGCCGGGCGCCTGGGCAGCCGCCAGCGCCTGATCCGCGGTGGCGAAAGCCGCCAGTTGCGCAAGGAGGTGACGGGTGACGGGCAGGAGCTTGAGCCCCTGCCCGGGCGCAATGGCTTGCGCCGGCCGCAGCCAGGCCAGTTCCAGCGCCTCAGCGCCGTCGGCCTGGGCCTCTTGCCCCTCGGGCGCCCGCGCCACAAAGAACCAGGTGTCAAAGCGTTGCGCCAGCCCCGGCGGCGTCAGCCAGTGGCTGTGGCAGGCGAGCGCATCGTCGGCCAGGCGCAGGCCCGATCCGGCCACGGCCGCGGCAAAGGCCGGCGCGCTCATGCAGGCCTCGCGGCGCGCTCGCAGGGCCTGCAGTGCCGCGGGATCGCCGTGGGCCAGCAGCAAGCCCACCTCTTCAAAACACTCGCGGATGGCAGCCGCCGCATAGTCCAGCCCGCCATGGGCCAAGCCCAGGCGCACACTCCAGGCGGCATCGCCAGGGCCAGCACAATGCATGGCCAGGCCCGGATCGGCGGCATCCAGCACGCCACCCGGAAAGACCCAGACGCCGCTGCGCGTGTCGGCAGCCCGCTCGGCGCGGCGCAGCATCAGCACCTCCATGCCCTCCGGCCCGTCGCGCAGCAACATCAAGCTGGCCGAACGGCGCGCGCCCAGCGCATGGGGATCGGTGGCGGGCGGTCCGCCCGGAACCTCGGTCATGTTCATTCGGTCTCCTGTTGATCTGGATCTGGCGCAGCCGCCACAGCCGGCGCCTGAAACGCCACACCGCGGCGCAACAGATCGGCCACGGCATCGGCCGACCAACCTGCCGCACGCAGCACGGCCACGGTGTGTTCCCCCAGCGCGGGTGCCGGGCGCGGCAGGCCGGCAGGGCTGCGGTCAAAGCGCGGCGCGGGGGCCGGCTGGGTCATGCCCGCCACCTCCACATAAGCGCCGCGCGCCTGGGCATGAGGATGCAGCGGGGCTTCGCTCAAGCTGAGCACGGGCGCCACGCAAGCATCGCTGCCCTCCAGCAAAGCACACCATTCGGCGCGTGTGCGCTGCAGGAAACAGTCGGTCAGGGCTTGCCGCAAGGCGGGCCAGCGCGCCGGATCGTCCCGGTCGGCCAGACTGGACGTCGGCAAGCCGATGCGCTGGATCAGCTCGGCGAAGAAGCGGGGCTCCAGCGGGCCGATGGCCAGCCAGGCGCCGTCGGCCGTGGCGTAGCTGCCGTACCAGGGCACACCGCCATCCAGCACATTCACGCCGCGCCGATTCGCGTCCCACAGGCCGGCCGCCGCCAAGCCGTGGAACATGCCCATCAGCGAGGCGCTGCCGTCAACCATGGCGGCATCGACCACCTGGCCCCGGCCGGATCGCTGGCGCTCGAACAAGGCGGCCAGCAGGCCCAAGGCCAGGTAAAGGGCGCCACCGCCAAAGTCACCCACCAGATTGAGCGGCGGCACCGGGCCGCCGCCAGCTGCGCCCATGGCATGCAGCGCACCGCTCAGGGCGATGTAGTTGATGTCGTGACCGGCCGCCTGCGCCAGCGGGCCGGTCTGGCCGTAGCCGGTCATGCGGCCATAGACCAGGCCAGGCTCGCGCTGCAGGCAAACCTCCGGCCCCAGGCCCAGGCGCTCGGCCACGCCGGGGCGCCAGCCCTCGATCAGCACATCGGCACTGTCCAGCAACTGCAGCACGGCATCGCGGCCGGCGGCCTGCTTCAAGTCGAGCGCCACCGAGCGGCGGCTGCGCCCCAGCACTTCAAAGCGCGGATCGACCGGCAAGCCCAGGTCAGCGGCCTGCAGGCGATCGATGCGCACGACATCCGCCCCCATGTCAGCCAGCAACATGGCGCACATCGGCCCGGGGCCGATGCTGGCCAGTTCGATCACGCGCAAGCCGGTCAAAGGTCCCATGGGTGTGCTGCGGATGCAGAGTGGCAGGGATGCCAGTCTACGCAAGGACCGGCACCGCAGCCGGGTCGTAAAGTACGGGCCATGCGCACCGACCCGCCCACCAGCGCCCTTGGCGTAGCACCCCGCAGCACCTTGCGCATCGAACCGGCCGGCTGGTGCATGCCCGTCGCCCCCGGCGCCAGCCTGCTGGAAGCTGCCCAGGCCGGTGGCGTGCGACTGGCGCGCAGCTGCCGCAACGGCACCTGCCGGGCCTGCCTGTGCCGGCTGACCAGCGGAACCATCGCCTACCGGGTGGACTGGCCGGGGCTGAGTGCTGAAGAGAAGCAGGCCGGCTGGATCCTGCCCTGCGTGGCCGTGGTGCCGGCACCCGGCGATGTGACCATCGACGCACCCGCCGCCACGCCGCTGCCGCAGTCGCGGCCTGCGCCCACCGGCTAGCGCACACCGCCACGCAGCCGGTCCACCAGCACCGCATCCACCGGCTCGGCCCCGCCCCAGGTCTGGCGCAAGTGGCTGATCACGGCCGCCAGTTCTTCGTCCGTCAGCAATGCGCCATAGGGCGGCATGCCATGCGGCCGGGGTTGACTGGTGGTACTGGCGCCAAAACCACCTTCGATCACCGAGCGCACCAGATTGTTGGCCGGGGCCATGGCCAGCAAGCGATTGCCAGCCAGCGCCGGATAGCGCGGCCCGTCTCCTTCGCCCTGCTCGCCATGGCAGTCGGCGCAATGCTGCTGGTAGAGCCGCGCCCCGGG
>CALRVU010000309.1:0-4922 GCA_943371685.1 Bordetella parapertussis
TGGCCACACCGATGTCGGCGGCCTTGAGCGCCGGCGCATCGTTGACGCCGTCACCGGTCATGGCCACGAACTCTCCGCGGGACTGCAGGGCCTGGACGATGCGGATCTTCTGCGCCGGGTCCATGCGCGCATACACCGCCACCGTGCCCACCTGCGCGGCCAGCGTGGCGTCGTCCATCTGAGCCAGCGCCGGGCCGGCCAGCACGGCGGTGGCGGGGGCATCGGCCGGCACCAAGCCCAGGCTGCGGGCAATGGCCAGGGCGGTGGCCGGGTGGTCGCCGGTGATCATCACCGTGCGGATGCCGGCGGTCTGGCACTCGGCCACGGCGGCGGCGGCCTCGGGCCGGGGCGGGTCGATCAGGCCGATCAGGCCGAGCAGGGCCAGGCCTTGCTCGGCCTGATCGGTGGGCAGCGTGCCCAGGTCCACTGCTTCTGCCGCGTCGCCTGCGGGGTGTCGATCTGCCACGGCCAGCACGCGCATGCCCTGGGCGGCCAGCGCATCGGCGGCGGCCAGCAGTTCGGTCAGCGGCTGGGTCTGGCCGTTGGCCAGCTGAACCCGCGCTGTGGCGGGCGTATCGCCAGGGGCCACGCTGCAGCGCGGAAGCACACTCTCTGGGGCGCCCTTGCAGACCAGCCAGGGCGCGCTGATCTGGCCCCGGGCGGCGGGGGGCTGGATCAGCACGCTCATGCGCTTGCGGTCGGCGTCAAACGGCCACTCGTGGCTGCGCGGACAGTCAGCCTGCAGCTGGCGCGCCACCGGGCCCAGCGCCTGCTCGGCCTTTTCGGCCAGGGCCAGCTCGGTGGCCTCGCCCAGCCAGCCTTGGCCTTCGTTCTCCGGCCGGGCATCGTTGCAGAGCAGTGCTGCCCGCCACAGTGCGTCAGGCTGATCTGCGGGCAGCCAAGCCTGCTCGACCTGCACCGCCATGCGGTTCTGGGTCAGCGTGCCGGTCTTGTCGGTGCAGATGGTGGTGACCGAGCCCAGGGTCTCGACCGAGGGCAGGTGGCGCACCAGCGCATGGACCCGGGCCAGCCGCCGCGCGCCCAGCGCCAGCAGCACGGTGACGACGGCGGGCAGGGCCTCGGGGATGGCGGCCACGGCCAGGCTGATGGCCGTCAGGCCCATCAGCAGCAGGTCCACGCCGCGCAGCACGCCGATGGCAAACACCACCACGCAGATCATCAACACCACCACCGACAGGCGCCGACCAAAGGCGGACAGGCGGCGCTGCAGCGGCGTGCTGCGCGACTGGGCTTGCTCCAGCAGGCTGGCGATGCGGCCCAGCTCGGTTCCACCGCCGGTGGCCACCACCATGCCCGAGGCGCGGCCGTGGGTCACCAGCGTGCCTTTCCAGGCCATGTTGCTGCGCTCGCCCAGTGGCTGCTCGCCCTCGGGGGCGGCGGCCAGCGTGTCGCTGTGCTTTTCCACCGCCAACGACTCTCCGGTCAGCGCCGATTCATCCACCCTCAGCTGGGCGACCCGGACCAGCCGCAGGTCGGCGGGCACCAGGTCACCGGCTTCGAGCAGCACCACGTCGCCGGGCACCAGTTGCAGGGCGTCAACACCAGCGGCCGTGCCCTCGCGGCGCACCTTGGCATGCTGGCCGGCCAAGGTCTTGAGGGCCGCCAGTGCTTGATCGGCCTGCCACTCCTGGAGGATGGAAATGCCGGCGTTGAGGGCGACGATCACCAGGATCACCACCGTGTCGGTCAGGTCACCCAGCAGGCCGGAGACCAGCGCCGCGGCCAGCAGCACGCCGGTCATCACATCGGCCAACGGGGCCAGCAGGCGCATCCACCAGCGCCGGGGGGCGGCCTCGGCCAGGGCGTTGGGCCCATGCTCGTCCAGGCGCTGGGCCACCTCGTCGGCCGCCAGCCCTTGTGCCGGATCCACCCGCAGCCAGCGCGCCACCTGGGCCGTGCTGTGCAGATGGGGCTGGTCGGCGATCGGGTCGGTGGCGTCGTTGGGCATGGTGGGTGGGTCTACAAGCTCTGTCGGTAGCGTTGGCCGCGAAAGTTCAGCACCAACTCGCGTGGTCCGATCTGTTCCAGCAGCAGTTCGGGCGCCAGGCGGGCGCCTTCATGCACCACCTCGCCGTTGACGATCAGGAAACGGTTGGCCCGTTCCTCGGAATAGACCGACCCGCTGATGGCCAGCTTGGGCAGGTCACGGCGCACGCGCTCAGGCAGCTCGGCGGCCAGGGGGATGCGCTCCAGCTGAGGCGCAGGGCCGGTCTGAGTGCTGGCGGGCGGCGTGACTGACGCGGCCGGGGTGGGTGGCAGGACCACGGTCAGTGGGGGGGCAGCCGTCTGCACCGAGGCCGCGTTGGGCGCAGTGGGCAAGGCGGTTGGCGTTGGTGCGGTGATGCCGAGTGGCGTGGCCGGTGATCTGCCGGGAGCGGTGTCGGCAGGTGCATCGGCAGCTTTGTCGGCGCCGGCCTTGGCGCTGGCCGGGTCGGCAGGCTGCGGTGCCAGCCAGAGGCCGGCGCCCAGGCCGGCGAGCAGCAGCAGGCCAGCCGCCGCCAGCCAAGGCGCATGGCGACGCCAGGCCGGAGGGCGAGTGTGAGCCGCCACGACGGGCTGGCTGTGCAAGCCGGGCACGCCGCCCTGCTCGCGTTCGCGGTCGGCTTCAGCCCGGCGCAGGGCATCAAGAATGTAGGACATGGCAACGGGGAAGGCGGTTCATGCGGTGGGCGTGTGGCGGGTGGGGCGCCTCAGGGCGCCGCCAGCAGGCGTGGCTCGGCCAGGCCGCTGGCCCGGTTGAGCTGCATCAGCGTGATCGGGCCGACCAGGCCGTCGGGCTGCAAGCCCTGGGTGGCCTGGAAGGCTTGCAGGCGAGCGGTCAGCACCGCCGCACTGGGCGTGGCAGCGGTATCGGTGCTGGACGCGGCCGGTGCCGATGCCGGTGCTGCACTGGCCGCCAGCAGCGCCTGCGCCAGCCAGTCGCGGAAGGGCGCGGCTTGTTCGGCCCGGCGGCTGTAGCCCGGCGGCTGCCGCCACAGGGTGATGAACTCGCCGCGCCAGCTGCCGGCCAGCTCAGTCAGCTGCAGGCTGCGGCGTTGGTCGCCGATCTGCAGCAGGGCGGTATCGCCGCTCAGGCCCACCAGCAAGATCAGGCGCCTGGCCTGGCCGGCAGGCTGCAGGGCCAGCAGCACGGGCCGGTCGATCTGCCGGATCAGGGCCAGGCTGCCGGCAGCATTGCGGTAGCACTGCACGGCCTGGGTCAGCAGCGCGGCGCAGGGGTCCGCCAGGCTGGCTTCACCCAGGGCCAGGCCCCAGCCCTTGGCCAGGTCCTGCCAGGCCGGAGTCGGGTCGCTGGGCAGCTCGGCCAGGGTGATGGGGGGCGCTGCCGGTGCAGGGGCGGCCAGGGTGGCCGCTTGGACGACGGCGAGCGGTGCGCTGGCAGCCGGGGTCGATGCAGCCGCCTTGGGCTCGCTGGCGCTGGTTGCTGCCGGTGGGGCACTGGTGGCTGCTGGTGCGGCAGATCGGTTCAGGCTGCTCAGGGCCACCGCGCCCAGGGCGCCGCCCACCAAGAGGGCCAGGGCCAGCGGCAACAGGCGAGCGGGCGTGGTCTTGGCCTGGCTTGCAGCCACGCTGCCGGCCAGCGGCTGGGTGTTGTCAAACACCTCGCGCGCGGCCTGCTGCACCACGGCGGCGCTGACCTGGCGCTGGCCATTGGCATAGGCGCCCAGCAAGGCGCGGTCGCACAACAGGTTGATGCGACGGGGCACGCCGCGGGTCAGCTGATGGATGCGCTGCAGGGCTTTGCGGTCGAAAGGCAAGGCGTTGCTCAGGCCGGCCACCTGCAGGCGGTGACGGATGTACTGCTCGGTCTCGGCCTCGCTCAAGGCGCCCAGGTGAAAGCGGGCGATCACCCGCTGGGCCAGCTGTTCCAGCTCGGGCCGGGCCAGCATGCCGCGCAGCTCGGGCTGTCCGATCAGGATGATCTGTAGCAGCTTGCGCTCCGAAGTCTCCAGATTGGTCAGCAGCCGCAGTTGCTCCAGCACGTCGGCGCTGAGGTTCTGCGCCTCGTCAATGATCAGCACATTGCTCTGGCCGGCCGCATGGGCCTGCAGCAAAAAGGCATTGAGCGGATCCACGAAGGCCTTGACGCTGCTGGCCTCGGCCGGCACGGCAATGCCGAACTCATCGCAGACTGAGCGCAACAGCTCAGGGACCGTCAGCTTGGGATTGAAGATGTAGGCGACGTTGCAGCGTGGCGGAATCTGCTCGAGGAAGCAGCGGCACACGGTGGTCTTGCCCGCGCCGATCTCGCCGGTGAGCAGCACAAAGCCGCCGCCACCGCCCAAACCGTACAACAGGTGGGCCAGCGCCTCGCGGTGGCGCTCGCTCATGAACAGGTAGTGCGGGTCGGGCGCGATGGAGAACGGCGCCTGTTTCAACCCGAAAAATGAGGCGTACATGGATGGCAGGATACCTGCATGGCCATGACGGTCTGTGCGCCAGACGGGCGCGGAGCTCGAGTCTGACTCGCTGGGCTGCTCGGCAGCCCGTTCAGCCCTGGATTCAGCGCCCGTTGGAGCCGGTGGCACCGGCGGGCAGCTCGCTCTCGGCAAACCAGGGCAGGGCGGACTCATAGCCGAGATCCATCTCGGCGCTGTCCGGCACGTTGACCGGCACGGCGCGCGGGGCCAGCCAGCGGCGCAACAAGCTGCTGGAAGCCGGGGCGGGCGAGGTGCGCGAGTTGTTGTTGTCCATGGCTGTCTCCGGCGTTTTGATGTTCGATGAGCTCACTCTAGGGGTGCATCGGTGCAGCGCCCATCAGAAGATCCCCAACTGTGATGTAGGAATTTGTCCTACATGTGTCGGGTGGTGATCGGGGCAATCTCTGAGGCTCATCGCGTGAGCCAACAGTTGCATATTTGTAGCTCGGAAGCTTCTGCAGAATGGGCGCACCGAGGCGT
>CALRVU010000310.1:0-4904 GCA_943371685.1 Bordetella parapertussis
AGGGCAATGTGGTCGACCTGGCCGTCGGCGTGATCATCGGCGGCGCCTTCGGCAAGATCGTCGACTCGGTGGTCGGTGACCTGATCATGCCGCTGGTGGGCCTGGCGGTGGGCGGTCTGGATTTCTCCAACTATTTCGTGCAGCTGTCCGGCACGCCGGCCGCCACGCTGGTCGAGGCGAAGAAGGCTGGCGCGGTGTTCGCCTACGGCAGCTTCCTGACCGTCATGCTGAACTTCCTGATCCTCGCCTTCATCATCTTCATGATGATCCGCCAGATCAATCGCCTCAAGCATGCGGCCGCTCCGGCGCCGGCGCCGGTGGCTGAAGCGCCTGCCGCCCCGGTGGTGGCAGAGGATGTGCTGCTGTTGCGCGAGATCCGCGACGCACTCAAGCGTTGACAGCCAGCAGGCGGCGCGCCATGCGCAGCGCCGCCTCCAGGCTGGCGGGGTCCGCCCGACCCGTGCCCGCCAGATCAAAGGCGGTTCCGTGGTCGGGGCTGGTCCGCACCAGGGGCAGACCCAGCGTCACATTGACACCCTGCTCCACCCCCAGGTACTTCACCGGGATCAGGCCGTGGTCATGGGTCATGGCCAACACGAAGTCGAACTCGCCCGGGTGACCCAAGGCGTCCCGCGCCCGCATGAAGACCGTGTCGGGCGCATGCGGGCCACTGGCGTCGATGCCCTGCGCCCGAGCAGCCGCGATGGCCGGCGCGATCAGACGGATCTCCTCGTCGCCGAACAAGCCACCCTCCCCCGCATGCGGGTTCAGCCCCGCCACCGCGAGGCGCGGCGCGGTCATGCCAAAGCGCAGACCCGCTTCGTGGGTGATGCGCAGGGTCTGCAGAATGCCGTCCGTGCTCAAGGCATCGATGGCGTTGCGCAGCGACAGGTGGATCGTGACCAGCACGACCTTCAGCTGTTCATTGGCCAGCATCATGCGAACCGGCGGCAACTCGCCAGAAGACGCTGCGCACAGTGCCTGCAGCATCTCGGTGTGCCCGGGAAAACTGATGCCGGCGGCGCTCAATGCCGCCTTGTTGATGGGCGCCGTCACCAGTCCGCAAGCCTGACCGGCCAGCACACTTCGGGTGGCCGCCTCGATGCAGCGCGCTGCCTGGGCGCCCGCCGCTGCGCAGACCCGCCCCCAAGGCAATTCGTCCAGTGGCGCAGCGGCGCCCGCAGGGGTCCAGACCGGCAAGGCACCTGGCGGCACCCTGGGGAGGGCAGCCGGCTCGCTGAGTTCAGCCACCGGATGAGACAGACCGCAGGCGCGCATGGCGCGCCGCATCACCGCCACATCCCCCACGACCAGGGCACCCTGCATCGCTCCCCTGGCAAAGGCCATCGCGATGGTCTCGGGGCCGATACCGCAGGCATCACCCTGGCTCAAGAGCAGAGGCCGTTCTGGTGCGATGACGCTCATGCCGGATTCTCGATCTCGATGAATTCATGGCTGAGCTGGAAGCGCCCGGCCAGTTGCCGAGCCACCGCGGGCGCGCCATAGCGCTCGCTGGCGTGGTGACCACAGGCGATGAAGGCCACACCCGTCTCGCGGGCCAGGTGGGCCTGCGGCTCCGAGATCTCGCCCGTCAGATAGAGGTCCGCGCCCGCCGCGATGGCGCTCTCGAAGTAGCCCTGCGCCCCACCGCTGCACCAGGCCACCGTGCGGACCGGGCGCCCATCGCCGGGCGCCACCGTCAGCGGGCGCCCCAGGGCAGCTTCCACGCCAGTGGCCACCTCGCGCAAGGCCAGCGCCTGCACCAACCGGCCGACCATGCCCAGGTCCTGCTCACCAAAGCGCCGCTCCGCCGACCAGCCCAGCACGCGGCCCAGTTGCGCGTTGTTGCCCCACTCAGGGTGAGCATCCAGCGGCAGATGGTAGGCGTAGAGATTGATCCCGTGTTCCATCAGACAGGCGACACGCGCTTTCAACCAACCGGTGAGCCGGCCGTCCTGACCGCGCCAGAACAGACCGTGGTGCACCAGGAGCGCATCAGCGCCGGCCGCGGCGGCAGCCTCGATCATGGCCAGGCTGGCCGTTACGCCGGACACGACCTTGCAAACCTCGGCCTTGCCCTCCACCTGCAGACCATTCGGCCCATAATCTTTGAACCGCTCGGGCTGCAGGAGCTGGTTGAGAAAACAATCAATCTCGCCTCGTGCGGCCATGGCTCTTTCCTCGCGCATCATGAACAGAATCTGGCTCCTATTCTCACAGGCCGTCACCGTGTTGGTGGCCGTGCTGTTTGTGCTGAACACCTTCAAGCCCGCCTGGGTCCCTGGCCTGTCAGGCCAGTGGCACTCGGTCAGCCAGAGCAAGGGCGGCACGGTGCCGGTCGAGGTGGCCACCGGCACCCTGCCCGCCCAAGCGCTGAGCAGCGCCGCCCGCAAGGCCTCTCCGGCCGTGGTCAGCGTCACCGCCAGCAAGGCGCCGCAGGCCAACCCGCATTCCGGCACTGATCCCTGGTTCCGCTATTTCTTCGGCCAGCGCGGCCAACAGCCTGAGCAACAAGCCCAGGTGGGCCTGGGCTCAGGGGTGATCGTCTCGGCAGAGGGCTATCTGCTGACGAACAATCACGTGATCGAGGGTGCGGACGAGATCCGGGTGCGGCTGTCCGACGGCCGCGAAGCCAGCGCCAAACTGGTCGGCACCGACCCCGAGACCGACGTGGCCGTGTTGAAGATCGAGGCAGACCGCCTGCCGGTGGTCACCCTGGGTCAGATTGATCAACTGCAGGTGGGCGACGCGGTGCTGGCCATCGGCAACCCGTTCAACGTGGGGCAGACGGTCACTTCGGGCATCGTCAGTGCACTGGGCCGCAGCGGACTGGGCTTGTCAACCTTCGAGAACTTCATCCAGACCGATGCCGCCATCAACCCCGGCAATTCAGGCGGTGCGCTGATCGACATCAACGGCAACCTGATCGGCATCAACACGGCCATCTACTCGCGCAGCGGCGGCAGCCTGGGCATCGGCTTTGCCATTCCGATCGACCTGGCTCGCCAGGTGATGGACGGCCTGGTCAGCAACGGTCAGGTGACGCGCGGCTGGATCGGTGTGCAACCACGCGACCTGGATCCGGAGTTCGCCGAGAGCTTCAAGATCCCGGTTCAAGAAGGCGTGCTGATCACCGGTGTGCTGCAGGATGGCCCGGCCAGCAAGGCCGGCATGCAGCCGGGTGACGTGGTGGTGCGCATCGCAGGCAAGCCGATCCGCAACACCGCAGAGCTGCTCAATGCCGTGGCAGCCCTCAAACCCCAGACGGACGCGACGGTGGGCATCCAGCGCGGCGCCAAGGCGCTGGAGCTGACGGTGCGGATCGCCCAGCGGCAGCGTGTGACGCAGCAGCGAGAGTGAGGAATCAGGTGCCCGAGTCGGGCGCCTGCGTGTGCTTGATGAACAGGCCGGCAGACATGATGCCCAGCTCGTAGAGCAGGCACATCGGGATGGCCAGCGCCAGCTGCGAGACGATGTCAGGCGGCGTGATCACGGCGGCGATGATGAACGCCAGCACGATGAAATAGCCACGGAACTCGCGCAGCTTCTCGACCGTGACGATGCCCATCCGCGCCAGCACCACCACCACCACGGGCACCTCGAAGGCAGCACCGAAGGCAATGAACATGGTCATCACAAAGCCCAGGTAGGCCTCGATGTCAGGCGCGGCCGTGATGCTCTTGGGTGCAAAGCCCTGGATGAACTTGAACACCTGGCCAAACACGAAAAAGTAGCAAAACGCCACACCCAGCGCAAACAGCAACGTGCTGGAAACGACCAGCGGCAGGATCAGCTTCTTCTCGTGGCTGTAGAGGCCCGGCGCCACAAAGGCCCAGACCTGGTACAGCACCACTGGCAGCGCCAGCAGAAAGCCCGCCATCAAGGTGATCTTGAGCGGCACCATGAAGGGCGAGATCACATTGGTGGCGATCATCGTGGCGCCCTGCGGCAGCGTGGACACCAAAGGCGCTGCCAGCAGATCGTAAAGCGCACCGGGGCCGGGCCAGAATGCCAGCAGGCCGAACATCAAGCCCACCGCAATGCAGGCCTTGACCAGCCGGTCGCGCAGTTCGATCAGGTGTGAGACGAAAGGCGCTTCCGTGCCTTCGAGCTCATCGGGTTTGGGATTGTTCATGTCGAGGATCCGCTGCGCGGCGGACGGAAACGCGCCACCCGGGCCGCGCCCGACTGGGCATGCTGGCGCACACCATTGCGCTGCTTGAACCAGCGCGGCACGGCGGCCTTCTTCACCCGCCACTTCTTGCGGGGCAGCTGGTATTGAGGCGGGGGCGGCGTCCAGTCGGTATTCGAGAGCGACGAGACACTCAGACCGGAACTGGCCTCAGACCAGGTCTCGTCCAAAGCCGCACTGGCCGAATTGACCTCCTGCTGCACGCTGTTGCCCACATCGCGCGCCGCTGACTCGAACTCGGTCTTCATCTTCTGAAGCTCTTCGAGCTCGATGGACCGATTCACCTCAGCCTTGACATCTGACACGTAGCGCTGCGCCTTGCCGATGAAATGGCCAACCGTGCGAGCCACGCGCGGCAACTTCTCGGGCCCGATGACGATCAGCGCCACCGCCCCGATCAAGGCAATCTTGTCAAAACCGAAATCAATCATGCGGCACCTTGGTGGCCATCAGCGCCCCAGCAGCCAGCAGCCAGGCTGCAGCCTTCAGGGCCTGATGTGCACCACCACCCTCAGGACTTGGTGCGAGCATCCACGTCCACCGTGTTGGCGTCGCTGGCCTTGCGTGCGCTGACCTGCTGAGGCGTTTCGGCAGGCGTGTCATCGGTCGAGCCGGTCTTCATGCCGTCCTTGAAGCCCTTGACGGCGGATCCCAGATCGGAACCGACGTTCTTGAGCTTCTTGGTGCCGAAAATCAGCACCACCACCACCAG
>CALRVU010000311.1:0-4899 GCA_943371685.1 Bordetella parapertussis
TCATAGAACTGCCGGTAGGCGTCGAACAGCTCGGCCAGCGCGTCCAGGTCGGCCGCTGTGGCGGGGCGCACTTGCACGGCGCGTGATTCAGTGCTCATGGCGCCCTTACCAGCGCAGCAGACGGGGGCCGAGCAGCGCGCCCACCGCCGCCGGCACGGCCATGCCCAGGCTGTTCCAGACCCACAGGAAGGGGGCGGCCAGCTCGGGGCAATGCAGCGCATAGACCATGCAACCGGCCGCACCCGCGGCCAGGCCGGCCACGCCGCCGGCCAGCGCCGGGCGGGTGGGTGCCAGGCCGCGCAGCGCCCACTGCAAGCCGATGAACAAGGGGATGGAGACCTGGGCGATGTTGAGCGCGCAGACCTGCCAGGTGCTGCCCAGCACCAGGCCGGCCCGGTCAGCGGGCGCCGCCTGCAACCACACCACCGCGGCCAGCACGGCCATGGCGCCAAAGGGCAGCCAGCCGCCCCAGGCGCTGGCACCCAGCCGGCGGCCGGGCTGGCCCAGCCGCACCATCAGCAGCAAGGCCGCACTGCCCAGCGCAGCAGGGAAGGCCAGCTTGACCCAGAACATGGGCTCACCGACCATCTGCGGCAAGGCAGGGTTGAAACCCAGCTCCAGCCAGACCAGCAACAAGGCCAGCAGCGTGCCCAGGCCCAGCGCCGGCAGCAGGCGGCGGGCCACGGGCCAGGCCGGCACGGGCTCGACCCCGGTGGCCAGCATGGCAATCAAGTCATCGGTCTTCATGGTGTTTTCCTCATCAAGGCCGCCAGGGCCTTCAAACCACGATGCACGCCCACCTTGACCGCCGACTCCGACAGCCCGGTGCGGGCTGCCGTCTCGGCCACCGACAGGCCCTCGAGCCGGGTGTGGACGATGGGCAGGCGCTGCTTGTCGGGCAGCTGTGCCAGCAGGGTGCTCAGGTCGCGGCGGGCGTCGCAGGCGTCGGTCTCGCAGACGGCAAACACGGCCAGATCGTCGTCGAGCGGATCGTGCAGGGCCTCGCGGTTGGCGCGGCTGCGGAACAGGTCGATCAGCTTGTAGCGGGCGATCGCATTCACCCAGGCCGTCAGTGGCTGGTCGGCCTGGTAGGTGTGGCGCTGGTTGTGGATGGCCAGCAGGGTTTCTTGCACAAGGTCCTCGATTTCATCGGGCAAACCGCCCAGCCGGCGGCGCAGAAAGCCCCGCAGATGGGCACTCAGGCCCTTCAAGAAGTCTTGATAAGCCCGCGCATCGCCGGCCAGGCCCTGCAGCAGCAGCGAGCGCAACTTCTGCTCGACCGCCTTGAGCGCCGCCAGGCCCGGGTCATCATGAATTCGTTGCATGAGCGGTTTCGGTTACAGCGCGGTGAAAAAAGAAAAAGGCCGCCAGTGTCGCCCAGGCTGTAACCAAGGCGTGTGAATTTTCGTATGACAGGGCAGAGGCGGCTGCACGGCAGCGGCCCGACCCAACAACCCAGCCCCATCCCATCATCCCCATGAAAGCCCAAGCGATGAACGCCAACCCGACCCTGCTCGAGCGCTGCGAGCAGCTCACCGCCCAGCCCCTGCGCTGGCTCAATGCCCTGCAACCCGTGGCGGCGCTCGGCGCGCGCTGGCATGTCGGCCAGGTCTTCTTCCTGTCGGGCCTGACCAAACTGCGCGACTGGGACACCACGCTGGCCCTGTTTCAGGACGAATACCACGTGCCCTTGCTGTCGCCCGATGTGGCCGCTGTGATGGGCACCGCCGGCGAGCTGGTGCTGCCGGTGCTGCTGGTGCTGGGCCTGGGCGGGCGCTTTGCGGCGCTCGGCCTTTCGGTGGTCAATGTGATGGCGGTGCTGTCACTCAGCGAGATCGCCCCGGCGGCCCTGAGCCAGCACCATCTCTGGGGTGCGCTGCTGATCGGCATTGCCGTGTTCGGCCCGGGCGCCTGGTCGCTGGACAACGCCCTGGTGCGCTGGCTGCGATCGAAAAAAGCGTAATGCCAAAAATTATTTCGAGCCGGCTGTAACCCAAACCGCACCGGCCCCGAACTACCCCAAGACAGCAGACGCAACCGGCCAAAAACGCCAAAGCGAACTGCAGGTCGATTCCCCTGACGCGTCACGTTCCCCTCCCGGTTCTCTCTCAACTTTCAACTTCTTGATTTCGGAGCATTCACCATGAAGACCACGTTCAACGCTTCTTCCGCCTCTTTCGCCCTGAGCGCTGCCCTGCTGGCCCTGTCGTCCAGCGCCTTTGCCGCCGACGCCCCCAAGGGCTCGTCGGGCAAGGCCATCGCCGCGGCCGACACCGTGCATTGCTACAACGTGCATGAGTGCAAGGGCAACAGCGACTGCAAGACCACCGAGCACATGTGCAAGGGCCAGAACGGCTGCAAGGGCCATGGCTTCAAGGCCAAGCCGGCTGGCGAATGCCTGAAGGCCGGTGGCGTGATCGGCGACCTGAAGGCCTGAGGCTGACCATGGTGCGCCAACCCCTGCCCAGCCTCGCTGCGCAACACACCGGCTTCGGACTGGGGTTGCGCACCCCGCACTACGCTGACCTGCTCAGCACCCGCCAAGACCTGGACTGGCTGGAGATCATCTCCGACAACTACCTGGTCGAAGGCGGCAAACCACTGCAGGTGCTGGACCAGCTGCGCCGCGACTACCCAATGGCCATGCACGGCGTGGCCCTCTCCCTGGGCGCGGCCAGCGGCATTGACCCAACCTATGTGGCCCGCATCAAGGCCTTGGCCGACCGGATCGAGCCGCTCTGGGTGTCAGACCACCTGTGCTGGATCGGCCACGGGCCGCAGCAGCTGCACGACCTCTATCCCCTTCCCTACACCGACGAGGCGGCCCGCCACGTCATCACCCAGATCCGCCGCACCCAAGACCTGCTGCAGCGCCGCCTGGTGGTCGAGAACGTGTCGAGCTACCTGAGCTTTCGGCAGTCGGCCGCCAGCGAGTGGCAGTTTCTGGCCCATGTGGCCGAAGAGGCCGATTGCCTGCTGCTGGTGGACGTGAACAACGTCCATGTCAGCAGCGTCAACCATGGCTTTGATGCCAGCACCTATCTGCAAGGCCTGCCAGCCCACCGGGTTCAGCAGATCCACCTGGCCGGCCATTCCGACCAGGGCGACCACCTGATCGACACCCACGACCATCCGGTGTCCGAGGCCGTCTGGGCGCTGTATGCCCAGGCCCGGGCGCTGTTCGGCCCGGTGGCGACCATGATCGAACGCGACGCCGACATCCCGCCGCTGCCCGAGCTGCTGACCGAGCTGGGCCGGGCCCGGCAGATTGCGTGGCAAGTCGACAGCGCCAGCGCGGTGGCGGCCAGCAGCGACGTGACCCCCACAGCGCCCTGGCGCGCGACCCACCTGAGCAGCCCGGCCGAACCGGACCTGCCCACCCTGCAGCGCCAGTTCGCGGCCGCCATCCTGAGCGACGAAGATCCGACATCCGCCGGCCCGGCCGAGGCCGCCCGGCAGCAGTTTGAAGGCGCCCATGCGCCGCAGCGCCTGGCCATCTATCACCAGGCTTACCGCGCCCGCCTGGCCGAGGTGCTGGCCGACAGCTTTGCCCGCACCTGCGCCTACATGGGCAGCGAGGGCTTTGATGAGCAGGCGCGCATCTACGCCGTGCAGCATCCGCCGCTGGAGCGCTCGCTCAGCCGCTATGGCGCGGGCTTCCCTGCATTTCTGGCCGACACCTTTCCGGCCAACCCCGAGCTGCATGAACTGGCCCAGCTCGACTGGGACTTGCGCAGCCGCTTTGACGGGCCGGACTGGCCGGCGCTGGATGCCGAGGGTGCGCTGCAGGATGCCGCGTCCAGCTGGCTGCAGCGCCCCGCACCCTTGCACCCCAGCCTGACGATGCGGCCGGTGCAAACCAATGTGGTGCAGATCTGGAAAGCGCTGGAGGCCGACGAGGACGTGCCCGAGGCCGTGCTGCAGCCCGAGCCGCTGACCCTGATGAGCTGGCGCAAGGGCCTGCAGCCGCAGTTCCAGACCCTGGACACCGAACAGGCGCGGTTTGTGGCCGAGCTCGCAAACGGTGCATCGATCGAGCAGACCTGCGCCAGCCTGGCCGGCAGCCCGGCGCTGCAGGATCCGCAGCAACTGGGGCGCTGGCTGCGCCACTGGCTGGACGAAGGCCTGTTGCGCGCCTGAGCGGCGCGGCGGTTCAAACCCCCTCGAACAGCTCGGGGTGGGCTTGGCGGTGTTGCTGCAGGCAGTGCAGCGTGTCGGGCAAGAGCGAGTGCACGCCGAACCACAGCGCGTCGTCGTGGGCGGTGCCCGAGAGCGCCAGCGAGCTGGCCATGCCGCGCCAGCCGGCCCAGTCGAGCTCGGGCATGGTTTGCACGGCGTCGGCCGGCAGGGTGCGCAGCGCAGACGCCAGCACCGTCAGCAGGCGCGTGACCTCGCCGCGGGTGGTGCCGGTGCTCAACAATTCGCCTTCTTCCAGGTTGGCAGCCAAATGCAGGGCCCGTTCGGCCGCTTGCTCGATGGTGCCCAGCATGCCGGTGATGCGCATGGGCGGTCTCCTTCAATTCATCGCAAAAACAAAGGCCATTCAGCAGGTTTCGGGCCAGCTGTGCCGATTGTTTCGACTGTTTACCTGTGGGCTCACCTGCGCTGATGACAGCGCCACCTGAAGGGGGAGGGCACAATCCCCCCTTTCCCGCTTCGCTGAACCGACATGTCCTCGACCCCCCTGCCCTCGGATCCCACGCCGGAATTGCTGCCGACTTCGGAACCGCTGAGCCCGAATGCTGACGCCCAGGCCATTGCCGATGCACCAGCCCCCATCAGCGAAGCCGAAACAGAAGCCGCCGCGCCGACCGATGCGAGCGATGTGGCAGCGCCGGCCGCCGCGCCCATGACGCCGGCCGAATGCGCGCAACAGCTCAAGCAGCGTTTCCCGGGCCT
>CALRVU010000312.1:0-4878 GCA_943371685.1 Bordetella parapertussis
AGGACGAGACCTTTGCGCTGGGTTGCGCCGTGCCCTTCGGTTTGAACAGCCGCCAGATGACGGCCTGGTACTACGAAGGCAATGGCGAAAAGCTGATGCGCGAGTTCTACGCCAAGTACAACATCGTCAATTTCCCGTGCGGCAACACCGGTGCGCAGATGGGTGGCTGGTATCGCAAGCCGGTCACCTCGATGGCTGACATGAAGGGCCTGAAGTTCCGCGTCGGCGGCTTTGCCGGCAAGGTGATCGAGCGGCTGGGTGGTGTGCCCCAGAACATTCCGGGCGGCGAGATCTACCAGGCGCTCGAGAAGGGCACGATCGATGCGGCCGAGTGGGTGGGTCCTTATGACGACCAGAAGCTGGGCTTCAACAAGGTTGCGCCCAACTATGCCTATCCGGGCTGGTGGGAAGGTGGCCCGCAGCTGGACCTGTTCATCAACCAGAAGGCCTTTGACAGCCTGACGCCGGAGTACAAGGCGATCGTGAAGGCGGCTGCTGCCTATGCCCATACCGACATGCAAGCCAAGTATGACGGTCGCAACCCAGCTGCACTGCGTGCGCTGGTCAGCAGCGGCACCAAGCTGTTCCGCTTCCCCAAGGACGTGATGGACGCGGCCTTCAAGGAGTCGATGGCGCTGTACAGCGAAATCTCGGCCAAGAACCCGAACTGGCGCAAGGTCTACGACGACTACGCCAAGTTCCGCGCCGAGCAGAACCTCTGGTTCCGCTTCGCCGAAGCCGGCTTTGACGACTTCATGCAGCAGCAGAAGCTCTGAGCCTGATCCTGCAGCAGCGGCCCCCGCTGCTGCAGCTGGCACCAACAAAAAGCCCCGCAGTTGCGGGGCTTTTTTCATTCAGGCGAACGCCTCATTTCTTGTCATTGCCCACCGCGTCAAGCAGGGCCTTCACATCGTCGTTCGGGGCCTCGCTGGCCGAGGCCGCCGGTTCGGGGAAGGCCGGCATGGGTGACTCTTCGGCCGGCTGCATGTTCATTTGCTCGAATGCAGCGTCCGCGTCCACCTTCACCCCTTCAACGAGATTGCCGGAGACCAGGCTGGGGAACGCAATGACCACGGCCACCATGATCAACTGCAGCACGATGAAGGCGATGGAGCCCTTGTAGATCTCGGGGGTGGTGACCGCCTTGATCCGCGCACCGGTGATCCGGTCGTTGTAGTCGCTGCGGGGTGCCACGCTGCGCAGGTAGAACAGCGCGAAGCCGAAGGGCGGGGTCAGGAACGAGGTCTGCAGGTTCATGGCGATGATCACGCCGAACCAGATCATCACCGCATCCACCGGCACGCCTGGCAGCATGCCGGGCAGCAGCTTCTCGGCCACCGGGATCAGCATGGGCACGACGATGAAGGCGATCTCGAAGAAGTCGATGAACATGCCCAGCACGAAGATCAACAGGTTCACGACGATCAAGAAGCCGAGTGCACCACCGGGCATGTCGGCAAACAGGTGCTCGACCCAGAAGTGACCGTCCGCCGCATTGAAGGTGAAGCTGAACACGGTGGAGCCCACCAGAATGAACAACACGAAGGTCGCCAGCCGTGCCGTGCTGTCCAGCGCCTGGTTGATCAGCTTGAAGTTGATCTGCCGGCGCGCACCGGCCATGATCAGCGCGCCCAGGGCACCCATGGCGCCGCCCTCGGTGGGCGTGGCCACTCCCAGAAAGATGGTGCCCAGCACGAGGAAGATCAGCACCAGTGGCGGGATCAGCACGAACGTGACCCGCTCGGCGAGCTTGGACAGCAAGCCCAGGCGCAAGACCTTGTTGGCCAGCGACAGTCCGAGCGCCAGAAAGGACGCAATCGTCATGGACAGGATCAGCGTCTCGTCACCTGGGGCCGGGGTTTCGCGGCCGATCCAGGCATTGATGATCTGACCGTGCACTTGCGACCAGGCCCAGCCGGCCACGGCGCAGATGGCCAGCAAGACCAGCAGCGAGACATGTCCGCTCGCGCCGTTGGTTTCGCGGTAGATGCGAGCCTCTTGTGGCAGTGCAGGAACCCAGTCGGGTTTGACCAGCGCCACCACCACAATGAAGGCCAGGTACAGGCCGACCAGCAGCAAGCCGGGGATCAGCGCGCCAGAGTACATGTCACCGACCGAGCGGCCCATCTGGTCAGCCAGCACGATCAGCACCAGCGAGGGCGGAATGGCTTGCGCCAAGGTGCCCGATGCCGTGATGGTGCCGGTTGCGATGGTGCGGTTGTAGCCGTAGCGCAGCATGATGGGCAGCGAGATCAAGCCCATCGAGATGACCGCCGCGGCCACCACGCCGGTGGTGGCGGCGAGCAGGGCGCCGACCAGAATCACCGCGATCGCCAGCCCGCCGCGGACCGGGCCGAAGACCTGGCCGACGGTTTCCAGCAGATCCTCGGCCATGCCGGACCGTTCCAGGATGATGCCCATGAAGGTGAAGAAGGGAATCGCCAGCAGCGTGTCGTTCTGCATGATGCCGAACACGCGCAGCGGCAGGGCCTGGAACAGATTGCCGCCGAAGAGGCCGATCTCCATGCCGACGAAGCCGAACAGCAGACCGGTGGCAGCCAGTCCGAACGCCACCGGAACGCCGGTGAGCAGGAATATCAACAGTCCGCCGAACATCAGCGGGACAAAGTTCTCGGTCAGAAAGGCAACCATCTCAGCGTGCTCCCTGCAGTTTCTTTTCGGCGGCCGCGGCCAGCTCTTCGGCCAGCAGCTCCTCGGCGGACTTGCCACCAACCTCGCCGCTGAATGCATGGGCGCGGTGCCCCGTCAGGAAGCCCACCCGCTTGATCAGCTCAGAGGCGCACTGCACGATCAACAAGGCAAATCCGGTCGGGATCAGGAGCAGCACCGGCCAGCGGATCAGGCCGCCGGCGTTCTGGCTCATCTCGCCCGAGGTCCAGGCTTGCTCGAACAGGGGCCAGGACAGGCTCACCATGATCAGTGACAGAGGCACCGTGAAGATCACCATGCCGGCAATGTCGATCCAGGCATTGGTGCGCTCACTCAGGCGGGCTGAGATGAAGTCGATCCGCACATGGGCGTTCTTCAACATCACATAGCCGGCACCCAGCATGAACACGCCCGCGAAGAGGTACCACTGAATCTCGAGAAAGGCGTTGGAGCCGATGTTCAGGGTTTTGCGCAGCAAGGCATTGCCTGCGCTGATGAGCACAGCCGCCAGGACCAGCCACCGGATGAGTTTGCCGATCAATTCACTGAATGAATCGATCTTGTGTGAAAGCCTGAGCAGGGCGTCCAAGGGTGTCTCCTTCGTGTTCTTCAGCGAGCAGGTCCAGCTCGATCCCGGGATGGGGCCGGCGGATGGGTGAACCACCGGCGGGCAGCGTGCGCAAGCCTCTGCCTGCCCCCACTTTAGAGGGCAGGCCCTGAAAAGACCCTGAAACGGGGTCTGTCGAAGGAATCAGGCAGCGCCGCTGGCCTGCCAAAGCCGGGTGGAGCGGGCGCCCGAGCGGCAGAACGCGAGCAATGGGCGGGGCAGCTCGGCCGCCAGCGCCCCGAAGGCGGCGATCTCTTCGGGCGACTGGTATGCGCCCTGCACCGGCAGGTGGCGATACTCCAGACCGGCCGCAGCGGCGGCGGCGGCCATGGCGCTGCTCAGCGGTTGCTCCGGCCCACCTTCGCCATCGGGGCGGTTGTTGATCACGCTGCGAAAACCGAGCTGGGCCAGCTCGGCCATGGCGGCGGGGTCCAGCTGGGGTGACACGAAGACTTCGGGCGTCAGGGCGCTGAGGGGCAGGTTGGTGTTCATGGGCGGGGCTCCACGTGAGTCGACGGGGGGATCAGGGTTTGAGGACTTGCTTGACGGCGGCCGAGACCAGCGCCATGTCCGCCTTGCCGGCCAGCTGGGCCTTGACCGCACCCATCATCTTGCCCATGTCAGCCGGGCCGGTGGCGCCCAGCTGGGCGGCGATGGCCGCCACGGCGGCGGTGATCTCTTCGGCGCTCATGCGCACCGGCAGGTAGGCCTGCAGCACGGCCATCTCGGCCGCTTCCTTGTCGGCCAGATCCAGGCGCTGGGCCTGAGTGTAGGCAGTGATGGAGTCCTTGCGCTGCTTGATCAGCTTGTCGACCAGGCCGATCACCATCGCGTCGTCCAGCACCACCCGCTCGTCCACCTCTTTCTGCTTGCAGGCCGCCAGCAGCAGGCGGATGGTGCCCAGGCGCTCGCTGTCCTTGGCGCGCATGGCGGTCTTCATGTCTTCGGTGATGCGGTCTTTCAGGCTCAGGGTCATGTCAGGCTTTCACAAATGCTTTGGCCTGCATTGTCCCGGATCCGGACGGGGATCCGGACCGCATCAAACCCGCGTCAGACCTGCTCCAGCGCCAGCAGCTCGGCCATGGTCTGACGGCGGCGGATCAGGCGCGTCTCGGCGCCGTCGACCAGCACCTCGGCAATCAGGGGTCGGCTGTTGTAGTTGGAGGACATGGAGGCACCGTAGGCGCCCGTGTCGTGCAACACCAGCAGATCGCCCACGCGGGCTTCAGGCAGCTCGCGGCTCAGCACCACGCCGCCTTCTCCCTGGGTGAACACATCGCCCGACTCGCACAGCGGGCCGGCCACCACGGTCTGCTGCAGGGCCCGCGGCGTGTCATCGGCGCCGATCAGGCTCATGCCGTGATGGCTGCCATACATGGCGGGGCGCATCAGGTCAGAAAAGCCCGCATCGACCATCACGAAGCGGTTGCGGCCCATCGACTTGGCAGCTCGCACTTCGGTCAGCAGCACGCCGGACTCGGCCACCAGATAGCGGCCCGGTTCGATCTCGAGCTTGACGGGATGGCCCAGATGCGCCTCGATCTCGCGGCGTGCGGCGTCCCAGAGGCTGAAGTAGTGCGCAGTGTCGATTCGGGCTTCGT
>CALRVU010000313.1:0-4877 GCA_943371685.1 Bordetella parapertussis
CGGGCACTTGCAGCGCGTCCAGCGCCTGGGGCGCCTGAAAAAACCCGGTGGGCGCGGCCATCAGCGCCAGGCGGCGCAAGCGCGGGTCCGGCACGATGCCCACCCGCAGCCCGGGCCCCAGCCACATCTGCGCCCCGGCCATGGCCAGCAAGGTGGCCGCGCCGATGGAGTGGCCCACGCCCACCACCATGCTGCCCGGCGGCGCCAAGGCGTCCAGCGCCAAGGACAAGCGCCGCCCCCGCAGGCTCAGCTCGGCCTCGGTCGGCCGGGTGCTGGTCAGGCGCTCAAAGTGTGGCGCCACCACCGTGCAGCCCCGCGCCACCAAGGTGGCCAGCAGCGTGGCATGCCGCTCAGGCAAGCCGCCCGCGCCCACGGCAAAAAGCACCACGGGCGATCCGGCCGTGCCGGGGTGGAATGTGACCTGGAAGGGGTCAGAGCCGTCCTGGAGGGTTTGGGTTGGCATTGGAGTCGGCCCGCGAGCACTCAATTGCTGCTCATCACGGCCTGAATCTTCGGGGCATCCACATGCTTCTGCAGCAGCGCCATGTTGGCCGCAACATCCTTGTCAGACATCAGCTCTTGCATCGCGAGTTGGCCAAGCACCGAGAACGCCGATTGAAATGCCATCGGTCCCGCAGCGCGCCCGGCGGCTTTTGCTTGCTCCACGCAGGTGTCGGTGATCAGCCGGGTGAACAGCGCGCCGGCCTCGCGTGAAGAGTCTTCAGGCGCAGACGGTGCAATTTTCGCGATGGCTTTCAACTCGGGGTGGGCGCCCATGGAAACAAACAGCCACCGAGCCAGAGTCTTTCTGTCCTTGCCGGTGGTGCTGTCTGCCAGGCACTTGGAAAACGCATCCACGGCGGGTTGAGCCACGGCGTTGGCGCTGAAAACACTGAACATGAGAACGAGAAGCAAGCGGGACATGGGAGCCTTGTGTGTAAAGAAGACAGTGGTTGGGAGACGAGCCAGCGCCATCATCAAGGGATGGGCGCCGCACAATTGCAACGACTTGCATGCGGCACGCTGGACCGCCCGCCCAGCGTTCCACCCACCTGGTAGGTCGCATTCTCGCGGGCATCCTGCCCGCAAAGCAGCCGGCAGTCTTCGGTTTTGGCCTGGACAAACCACCACGAGACGGCAAACACCAAGGCGATGGCGGCGGTGAGCCAGGCTGCGACCTTGAAAGTGAACCGGCGATCGGTCATGGGCTCAGTGTCGGGGCTGTGTCGCATGGCGGGCTGATCTGCAGTTGATCCTTCACCGGTTGGGCGCCCCCGAGCCAAGTTGGCGAGAACTGTGGCCGCCCTCGCAAATGGAGGGCATCACTTGGTGCCTGACTCAGCGCCGATCCCACGGTCCGACTGGAGTACGTACAGGAAACCGCTCAAGGTCATTTGCAAAACACCGGCTGAGTGGTTGAAGTAGAAAATACGGACGCGGCCTTCTGCGCTGGTTTGAACAATGGAATACAAGCTTCCAACATCAGCCCCGCGGTGTATGAATCGTGTGGCTTCCCCATCGCATTGGTATGAATCTCCAAATGCCTGCCAAGTTTTCGTTGTCTGACAACCGCCGGGTGGAACCAGAAATTTCAGATATCGCGTCTTCAAGCATGCCACGGCTGAAGTCGGGCAGTCCTCCACCGGAAAGACCACATCCCCCACCCGAAAGCCGTTCAATCGCACATCGAGACCGATGTCTGAGACGGCATCGTTAACGCCAGTGACAGGCAGCCCGCGATACATTGAATCCCACAGAATGGGCCTGCGTTGGCCATCACTGGCTGCGGTTAGGGTCTCCGCTGCGTCAACTTGGCTGCCCAGGCAAAGCATCAAGCACAAAGCCAGCAGATTTCCTCCTCTGCCAAGGCTCCCATGATCCGACGGCTCAGTGCCCTCCATGCTGCTCAGCGCCACCACCGAGATGCCCACCACCATCGGCCACGGTGGCCACAGCGGCAAGCCCGTCGCCAAGCTCAACCAAGCCCACCCGACCGGATTGGCAGCGTCAGGGCAGAGAGTCGCACTACTGCAGATGGCGAACACGGCCGCGAAGGGCAGCATCGGTGCAAGCAAGGTGGTGACGCCAGCCGCAGCGGCCAGCAGCATCAGGGCAGCGCGTCGCATCCAAGTGACTGACAGCGCCCTCGCACGCCGGGCTCCCCGTGCTGCCAAGCACAACACGATGAAATACGCTGACAGCGCGCCTAGGCCGAATCCCCATTGAACGCTTGGCCAACGCTTGTCGGGGCCGGCGGCATTCAGCGCCGTGTCAAAGCCCACGGCCAAGAGCAGGCACGCACCTGCCAGCGCCAGAGCGATGGGCTGCCATCCGAGTCCTGACCATCGCGATCCGCGCTTGTTCAACATGGCTGTGAGTCGGTCAATGCCGTGAGTCTTATTGAAAGACCAAGAACTGGAGCAAGAGCGCCAAGGCGAACAGCATCCAGCCCAGAATTTTTGTGAAAAGCGCCCACTCTTGGTACTCGACTTCGTTGTCCCGCTTGTCGTAATGATCACGCACTACCAATAGCATGTTTGCGACGGCCGACAGCATTGCCCCGTAGATGAGCCACATCGGAAGCCCATGCACGAATGATCCGTTGGAGCGCTTGGCTGGCATATAGATTCCGCCATGCAGAACACCGTATGTGCAGTAAGAAAACAGGATCAGCGACAGCACGGCGTTTTCAACACGCTTTTTAAGAGGGAATTGGTTCGGTGAATGGACTTCGCCTTCTCGTGCGCCTATTTCGAGTCGAGGTTTTCGATTGATTGAACCGAGTTCATCTATCTTTTCTTCTGACGCTTGATGAGCATCGTTCATTGTTCTAATGTTTCTTGCGGCGAAACGGAATGGCGAGAAGCAAGCCGGCGAAGAAGGACAGGGCAGACAGAATGGCGACCACTGACACCGCAGCAACGGCGAAAAATATGAGTGAAAAATGCTCGTCGTTTTTGCTTGACCCTTCATAGGCGGCAGCAATGCCGAGAAGGCAAGGGATCGCCAACGACATAGAAAGCTGCCAGACAGGCAGTTCCCTCGAAAGGAGGCCACGCGCGAGACCTGCGAAGAGGCCGATGCCGACTGCAGAGCAGGCGCTCAGAAGTGGCAACAGTGAAACTCTCATCTGATCGAAATGCCAGCGGTAACGGTGAGGTGGGCTGCAACCATTGCACCTTTGCGCAGTTCGAGTTGCCGCACGATCTCGGCCGGCATCCGCAGGGTCAGACTCTTGGCCCGTTTGGCGATCTGCAAACGCATGGTATGCCTCGGTAGGGAAGCGGCCTCAGGCCGCCTTGCTCACCATCGTCTGCGCCGCCTGCAAGCGGCGCAGCACGGGCTCGTTCAGCTCGCGGTTCATGCGGTTCCAGCGGCTGGTGATCTTGTCGATCTGGGACTGCATGCGGGCGGCGGTGGCGGCGTCGGCGGTGGACAGGGCCCAGATCTGGAATTCGGCGTGGGCCTCGAAGGTGCCAAAGCGGGTGATGGCTTGTTCGAACAGCTCGCGGGCCTCGGCGGCGCGGCCCAGGCCGGCCAAGCTGCGGGCCAGCAGCAGCATCACCGTGTCGGGGCGGAAGTCGGGCCGCGTGCTTTGCAAGGCCTGCAGGTGGCCGGTGGCGTCGGCATAGCGCTGGCACTCCACAAACGCCCGGGCTGCACCAATGCGGATGTCCGGATCGCTGGCGAAGGGGCCCTTCAGGCAGGCCTCGTACTGTTTGGCGGCCTCGGGGGCGTCGCCCACGTCCAGCAGCGCTTGCGCCAGCCGCATCTGGTTCTGCGCGGTGGGCGTGTGCTCAAAGTCGGCCTGGGCCTGGCGCAGGTCTTTGGTCGGGTCCATGGCGCGGGCCGCGGCCGACACCGCCTTGAACGCCGAGCGCTCCAGCCGCGAGTTGGGCAGGTAGATCACAAAGAAATACACCGCGCTGCCCAGCAGCGGAAAGCTGAAAAGAATGATCAGCCAATACAGCTGCTGCCCGGACCGCACGACATGGGCGGCGCAAAACAGTGCAAGCAGGATGTGGAGGCCAAGGCCAGCGAAGGGCATGAGAAGGGTTCCTTGAAAGCGGCGGCCACCAGCCTATCCGCTGGCCCTGCCGCCGGCAAGGTTTTAGTGTCCGTACATTGGGTGTTGCCACACCGGTGCTGGAACGGCTAGGCAACCGGCCGCGCGGGCTGGCCGCGCAGCATCAAGTACTTCGCGCGCCGCCGCTCCCATCCGCCCGAGCCCGCCGGCCCGGCAGATGCACATCCCGCTCAGACGTTTGACGCCGCTTGCCCTGCGCGGGCTTCCGATCACGGCGCCGCCAGTCGTCGCAAGAACTGCAGCAGTCCAGAACATCGCACGCACTGCCGGCTGCCCGGCCCCAGGGGCCATCGCAATCCGGCAGATCACAGCCGCCCAGATCGCAATCGCCCCGCTGCAACGTGTGCGGGCGCCGCTGAGGGGCGCAGCCCCCATGCCGCCGCCGCGCCACCCCGCACAGGTAGGTGCGCTCGCTCAACACCCCCAGTCCGCGCATCAAGCCAAAGCGCCGGATGGCGCGGGCGCCCAGGGTGGAGCAACTGCAAGCCCCGGTGTGCACGCGATAGGCGCAGGCAAAGCCTTTATGGGGGGAGATGTAGCGCTTGTAGAGGGCGATGGCGGCGAGGGCAAGGTGGCGAACTGTCATATGTAGATTAAAGCCACCTGGTATTCCCTTCGATAGCTTGACACTGCAAGCTATCAATGAATATCTTCGATTCCGAAGGGGCGGCTAGCGCGCTTGCGCTCTGAATTGGCCTCCTGAACTATTTTGGATAGACTATGTGGCCAATGGGTATCACTTGCAGCAAGGGGCAATGTTTGCGCTGCAAAGCAAGTTCTTGTTTCGCTC
>CALRVU010000314.1:0-4875 GCA_943371685.1 Bordetella parapertussis
AGCCCAGCGCGCCGTGGGCAGAAACCGGCGCCTTGGCGCCCAGGTCCAGGCCCAGCCAGGGCTTGCCGGTGGCGGCCATGGCCGCCAGCACAAAGCGCACCGTCGCCTCCAGCGACAGCGGCTGATCCGACGCCATCAAGGCCGCACGATCCAGCCCCGCGACGGCCAGGACCCGCTCACCATCGACCTCGGCCTGCTGCAGCAACAGACCCAGCAAGCGCGCGTAGATGGGGTGAACCAGGGCGTCGGCGTCGGCCAAGGCCGGTGTGGCGGTGCGGCGAGTCATTCGATGGCAGCTTGGGAGCGAGCCCCGGACATACCCTCGAAGGGCCTGAAACGGGGCGATTTTGTCAGTTTATGACGATTTCCTGTCCAACCCATCGGTGGTTGCCTGGGGCCCGCCTGCGCACACTCGCTGCACCCAGACCGCACCATCAAGCGGCCCACAGCCAGACTGTCCGGAGACCCCATGACCCAGGCCATCCCCCACCATCCACCGCAGGCGCCCAACCCGGCGCCGGCACCCACCGACTACCGGGACGGCAAGCGCCTGGCCTGGGTGCTGTCCCTGCTGGTACCGGTGTCCGTGGCCACCGGTCCGCTGCTCTGGCAATGGCACCCGGCCACCGTGATGCTCTGGCTGCCGGTGTTCTTCGTCTACGTCGTTGCGCCCTTGATCGACCTGTTGCTGGGCACTGACACCAGCAACCCGCCCGAGAGCGCCGTGCCTGCCCTGGAGGCCGATCCCTACTACCGACGCGTCACCTGGGCCCTGGTGCCCTTGCTCTGGGGCGCCTTCATCTATGCGGCCTGGTTCAGCCAGACCGCGCCGCTCAACTGGGCCGGTCAACTGGGGCTGATCATCGCCACCGGCGGGGTTGGCGGCTTCTGCATCAACCTGGGCCACGAGATCGGCCACAAGCGCGGGCCGGTCGAGCGCTGGCTGGCCAAGCTGATCCTGGCCCCGACCTTCTACGGGCACTTCACCATCGAGCACAACCGCGGCCACCACCGCGATGTGGCGACACCCGAGGATCCGGCCTCCTCGCGCATGGGCGAGTCGATCTGGCGCTTTGTGCTGCGCGAGATGCCAGGCGCCTTCCGACGCGCCTGGCGGCTGGAGCGGGACCGCATGCGCATCGATGGCCTGCCGTTCTGGTCACTGCACAACGAGCTGATCCAGCCCGCGCTGATCACACTCGCGCTCTGGTCGGCGCTCTGCCTGTGGCTTGGGCCGCAGGTGCTGCTGTTCTTGTTGCCGGCCTCGCTCTGGTCCAACTTCCAACTCACTTCAGCCAACTACATCGAGCACTACGGTCTGCTGCGCCAGAAAGACGCCAACGGCCGCTACGAGACCTGCAAGCCGCAGCACTCCTGGAACAGCAACCACGTGTTCTCCAACTGGGCCACCTTCCACCTGCAGCGGCACTCCGACCACCATGCTCATCCACTGCGCCGCTTCCAGTCCCTGCGCCACTTTGAGCAAGCCCCGCAACTGCCCAACGGCTATTTCGGCATGTTCCCGCTCGCCTACCTGCCGCCGGTCTGGTTTGCGGTGATGAACCCCCGGCTCGTGGCGGCCGTCGGGCGGGACCCGGCGCGCATCAACTTCGATCCGGCCCGCAAGGAACAACTGATGGCCCGCTACGGGCTGACACCGGTGGCAGCCAACGCCACCGCCGGGCACCATCAAGCCAAAGCCTGAACCCAGAAAGCAGACTGAACCCCATGGAATTCGACTATGTGATCGTTGGTGGCGGCAGCGCCGGTTGCGTGCTGGCCGGCCGGCTGAGCGAGGACCCGGCCGTCTCGGTGGCCCTGCTGGAGGCTGGCCCGGCCGACCGCAGCGTGCTCATCCACTGCCCTGCCGGCCTGGCGCTGATGGCCCAGACCTCGCAGGCCAACTGGGCTTTCGAGACCACGCCCCAACCCGGCCTGAACGGCCGCCGCGGCTACCAGCCACGCGGCAAGGTGCTGGGCGGCTCCAGCTCCATCAACGCCATGATCTATGCGCGCGGCACCCCGGCCGACTATGCCGCCTGGGAAGCGCTGGGCGCCAGCGGCTGGGGCTGGGCGGATGTGCTGCCCTGGTTCAAGCATGCCGAGCACAACGAGCGCGGCGCCGACGCCCTGCACGGCCAGGGCGGCCCGCTCAATGTGATGGACCTGCGCTGCCCCAACCCGATGCTGCCGGCCTTCGTCGAGGCCGGTCGGCAAGCCGGCTGGCCGCTCAACCCGGACTTCAATGGCCCGACCCAGGAGGGCGTGGGCGCCTATCAGGTCACCCACAAGAACGGCGAGCGCTGGAGCGCTGCCAAGGGCTATCTGACGCCCCATCTGGGCCGGCCCAACCTGACCGTGATCACCGGCGTGCAAGCCAGCCGCGTGCTGCTGGACGGCCGCCGCGCCACGGGTGTGGAAGCCCTGCGCGGCGGACAGACGCTGACCGTGCGCGCCCGCTGCGAGGTGTTGCTGTCGGCCGGCGCCCTGCAATCACCGCAGCTGCTGATGCTCTCGGGCATCGGCGCACCCGAAGAACTGCGCCGTCACGGCATTGCCGTGCAACATGCCCTGCCCGGCGTGGGCGCCAATCTGCATGATCATCCGGACGTGGTGCAGGTGGTGGACGCCCCGGCAGCGCGCGACAGCTTCGGCATCTCGCCGGGCGGCCTGTGGCGTGCGGCCCGGGCCATCGGCCCCTGGCGCCAGCGGCGCGACGGCATGCTGACCACCAACTTTGCCGAGGCCGGCGGCTTTGTCCGCAGCCGGGCCGATGAAACCGAGCCCGACATCCAGTTCCACTTCGTCGTCGGCAAGCTGGTCAACCACGGCCGCACCACCACCTTCGGCCACGGCTACTCCAACCACATCTGCCTGCTGCAGCCCAAGAGCCGCGGCCGGCTCAGCCTGGCCGATGCCAATCCGCGCTCGGCCCCCCTGATCGACCCGAACTTTCTAGACGATACCGACGACCTGGCCCGCCTGGTCGCCGGCTTCAAGCTCAGCCGCCACCTTCTGAACCAGCCCGCCATGGCCCACCTGGGCGGGCGCGAGCGTGCGGCCTCAGCCCAGGCCCGCAGCGACGACGAGATCGCTGCCTACATCCGCCAGCATGCCGACACCATCTACCATCCGGTGGGCACCTGCCGCATGGGCAGCGATGCCCAGGCCGTCGTCGATCCGCAGCTGCGGGTGCAGGGCCTGCAAGGCCTGCGGGTGGTCGACGCCTCCGTCATGCCGCGCATCGTCAGTGGCAACACCAATGCCCCCACCATCATGGTGGCCGAACGCGCCGCCGCCATGATCCGCACCGCCCGCCGAGAAACCGCATGAACACGATGACCGATCTCCCGCACCGCACCGAGACGCTGGACGCCGCCTTCGCGGCCCAGCGCGCCGCCCGCCTGGCCCAGCCCTATCCCAGCTGGCCCGAGCGCGCCGAGCGCCTGCGCGCGCTTCAAGCCCTGCTCACCACCCATGAAGCGGCCATCATCCAGGCCATCGACGCCGACTTTGGCGGCCGCCCAGCCATCGAAACCGAGCTGGCCGAAATCTGGCCCAGCCTGGAAGAGGTCAAAGGCGCCCTGCGCCACGGCCCGGGCTGGATGAAGCCGCGCCGCGCCGGCGTCGGCAAATGGTTTCTGCCGGCCCGAGCCCGGGTGCTGCCGCAGCCGCTGGGCGTGGTCGGCATCATCGTGCCCTGGAACTATCCGCTCTACCTGGCCGTGGGGCCGCTGGTGGCGGCACTGGCCGCCGGCAACCGGGCGATGATCAAGATGTCGGAGTTCACGCCGCGTTTCTCGGCGCTGTTCCAGCAGCTGTGCGCCCAGGCCTTCAAGCCCGAGGAGGTATGCGTCATCACCGGCGGGCCCGAGGTGGCTGCGCAGTTCAGCGCCCTGCCCTTTGACCACCTGCTGTTCACCGGCTCCACCCCGGTCGGCCGCAAGGTGATGGCCGCCGCCGCCCAGCACCTGACACCGGTGACGCTGGAGCTGGGCGGCAAGTCACCCGCCGTGATCACGCCCGACTATCCGCTGGACCATGCGGTCGAGCGCATCCTGGCCGGCAAGCTGCTCAACGCCGGGCAGACCTGCATCGCGCCAGACTATGTGCTGCTGCCGCGTGCGCAGCTGGCCGCCTTCGTGGCCGCCGCCCAGCGCCAGGGCCGGCAAGGCTACCCGGCCGGTCTGGCCGATGCCAACTTCTGCAGCATCATCAACGACCGCCAATACCAGCGCCTGACGGGTGACCTGGATGAGGCCATCGAGCGCGGCTGCCGCGCGGAGCCGGTGTTTGCCGGCGCCACCCGCGACGACGCCCGCCACCGCCTGGCGCCGCAGCTGCTGATCGACCCGCCCGCCGACTGCCGCGCCATGCGCGACGAGATCTTCGGCCCGACCCTGCCGCTGATCCCCTACGACCGGCTGGAAGACGCCATGGCCTTCATCCAGGCCCGGCCGCATCCGCTGGCGCTCTACTGGTTTGACCGCGACAGCCAGCGCACCGGCGCCGCCCTGCAGCGGCTGCCGGCTGGCGGCGTCACCGTCAACGACACCTTGCTGCACATTGCGCAAGAGAGCCTGCCCTTTGGCGGCGTCGGCGCCTCCGGCACTGGCCACTATCACGGCCAGTGGGGCTTTGACACCTTCAGCAAGCTGATGGGCGTGTTCGAGCAGTCGCGCTTCAACGGCATGTCGCTGTTCCTGCCGCCCTACCGGCCGCTGATGCGGCGCATGTTGGGGCTGATGAAGAAGTTCTGAGAGGCAGTGCTGCTCAGGCGCCTGCAACGATCAGAGCGGCTCCAGCGGCAGTTCGACCCGCCCCTCGGCCCAGCCGGCAAACTCGTCGGCCAGCCGCTCGCTCTCGGCCACGGCT
>CALRVU010000315.1:0-4869 GCA_943371685.1 Bordetella parapertussis
AGGGCCGGGGCAGCGAGCCTGACGCCGACGCCATCCACCGCGCCCTGGCGGTCTACGGCCCGACCTTCAAGGCGACGCTGGACGGACTGCTGCGCGCCAAGCTCGGCCTGCAGACCACGGCAGATGGCGACGCCGGTCTGATCGACGACTGGCTGAAGCTGCTGGCCAACAACCGGGCTGACTTCACCCTGGTGCACCGCCGGCTGTGCGACTTTGACCCCAGCCCCGGCGCCGACCATCGCGCCCTGCGCGACCTGTTCCTCGACCGCGAGGGCTTCGACCTCTGGGCCGAACGCTATGCTCAGCGCCTGCGCGCCGAGGCTGCAACGGCCCCACGGCGCACCGAGCAGATGCGCCGCGCCAACCCCAAGTTCGTGCTGCGCAACCACCTGGCCGAGCGAGCCATCCGGCAGGCTGAAGCCGGCGATTTCAGCGAAGTGCAGCGCTTGCTGAAAGTTTTGCAGCGCCCGTTCGACGAACAAGTCGAGCACGAGGCCGACGCCGGCCTGCCGCCCGACTGGGCCCAACACCTGGAGATTTCCTGTTCATCATGAGCCACGACCACGACGACCCGCGCTACCCCGTTCGCAAGACCGACGCCGAATGGCGTGCCAACCTGGATCCGATCCAGTACGCGGTGGCTCGCCATGCCGCCACCGAACGCGCCTTCACCGGCAAGTACTGGAACCATTGGGACCAGGGCCACTACCGCTGCGTGGGCTGTGGCGAAGTGCTGTTCAGCGCCGACACCAAGTTCGACGCCGGCTGCGGCTGGCCGAGCTATTGGCAAGCCGTGGACGACGGCCGCATCGAGCGGATCGAAGACCGCAGCCACGGCATGCTGCGGGTCGAGGTGCGCTGCGCCAAATGCGGCACCCACCTGGGCCATGTCTTTGACGATGGCCCCGAGCCCAGCGGTGAACGCTTCTGCATCAACTCGGCAGCGATAAACTTCGAGGCTGACACCGAGGCCCCATGAAATTTCTCTTCGATCTTCTGCCCGTCATCCTGTTCTTCGCCACCTTCCGCTTTGCGGACGGGCACAAGGAGTGGGCCGCGAGCTTTGCCAACCAGCATCTGGGGCCCTTGATCTCAGGCGGCACGGTGGCCCCGGCCGATGCACCCGTGTTGCTGGCCACGCTGGTGGTCATCGTGGCCACCCTCACTCAGGTGCTGTGGCTCAAGCTGCGGCGGCAGAAGGTCGACATGATGCTCTGGCTCAGCCTGTTCCTGGTGGGCGGACTGGGTGGTCTGACGATCTGGTTCCACAACGAAACCTTCATCAAGTGGAAGCCCAGCGGCCTCTATTGGGCCTTCGGGCTGACGCTCTGGATCAGCCAGGCCTGGTTTCGCAAGAACCTGCTGCGCAGCATGATGGGCAGCCAACTCAACCTGCCCGACCCGATCTGGCAGCGCCTCAACTTTGCCTGGGTCGCGTTCTTCGGCCTGATGGGTCTGCTCAACATCTGGGTGGCTTACAGCTTCGACACCAGCACCTGGGTCAACTTCAAGCTGTTCGGCGGCACCGGCCTGATGCTGCTGTTCATGCTGGCGCAAGGCTTCTACCTCAGCAAGCACCTGATCGACGATGAGGCGCCAGCGGCTGCCAAGGATCCGTCATGAGCAGCACCCACGCCACCGCCGCACTGGTCACGGCAGCGCTTGAGCAGGGCCTGGCGCCCGAAGCACTGAGCGTGCAGGATGACAGCGCCGCCCACGCCGGCCATGCCGGTGCCCGCGAAGGCAGCCACTTTTCGGTGCGCATCGTCAGCGCGCGCTTTGCCGGGCTCAGCCGGGTCGCCCGGCATCGCCTCGTGTATGATTCTTTGGGCAGTTTGATGGTCCAAGGCATCCACGCGTTGGCGCTGGATGCCCGAGCCCCCAACGAGGTTTGAGCTCATGCGCTGAGCCTGCAGCACCGCTGCGGCTCTGCACAGTCGTGACGTTGGACACCAGCGTCACAAATTGCAGGCATCCTCGACCACACATCCTTTTTTCATAGACGACCCGAGTCCCCCGAAAGGCGACACGAATGAACTTGAAGTCCACTGTCCTGATGGCGGCCATTGCCGTGATCCTGCCGCTGAGCGCCTCGGCGCAGAATGTTGCCATCGTCAATGGCAAGCCGGTTCCCAAGGCTCGCCTGGCCGCGCTGATGCAGCAGGCCAACCGTGCCGGCCAGCCCGTCCCCCCTGAGATGGAAGCCCGCGCCCGCGACGAGATCGTCCTGCGCGAGATCTTCGCCCAGGAAGCCGAAAAGCGCGGCATCGCCGCCACGGCCGACTACAAGAGCCAGATGGAACTGCTGCGCCAGACCGTGCTGATCCGCGAGCTGTTTGCCGACTACCAGAAGAAGAATCCGGCGTCGGAAGCTGAAGCCCTGGCCGAGTACGAGAAAGCCAAGGCCACGTCGAGCGGCAGCGAGTACCGCGCCCGCCACATCCTGGTGGAAAAGGAAGACGAAGCCAAGAAGCTGATCGCCGAGATCAAGGCCGGCGGCAAGTTTGAAGACCTGGCCAAGAAGCATTCGAAGGACCCCGGTTCGGCTGAGAACGGTGGCGACCTCGACTTTGCCAAGCCCGATGCCTACGTGCCCGAGTTCGGCAAGGCCATGGCCGCACTGAAGAAGGGTGAAATGACCGAAGAGCCGGTCAAGACCCAGTTCGGTTATCACATCATCAAGCTCGAAGAGACCCGCGAAGCGCAGTTCCCTGCCTTCGACGAAGTCAAGCCGCAGCTGATGCAGCGCCTGGGTCAGATGAAGCTGCAGAAGTTCCAGGAGGAACTGAAGTCTGCCGCCAAGACCGACTACAAGTTCGCCCAGTAAGCACGAACGCCGATCGATCCGGTCGACGACACAGACAAGCGCCTGCGGGCGCTTTTTTTTGGCTCAGATCTTGCGGCGAGTTCGCCGTCTGCCCTCATCCAACTCAATCCACCATGGCCGCTGCCAATCTGCTCGCTCTGATCGATGACATCGCCACCGTGCTGGACGATGTGGCCTTGCTGACCAAGGTCGCCGCCAAGAAGACGGCCGGCGTGCTGGGCGACGACCTGGCCCTGAATGCTGAACAAGTGGCCGGTGTGCGTGCCGACCGTGAACTGCCCGTGGTCTGGGCAGTGGCCAAGGGCTCGTTCATCAACAAGGCCATCCTCGTGCCCGTGGCCCTGGCCATCAGCGCCTGGGCGCCAGGCTTGATCGTGCCGCTGCTGATGGTGGGCGGCGCCTACCTGTGCTTCGAGGGCTTCGAGAAGCTCTGGCACCGCTACGCCCATGGCCCCGACGCGGCCGATGCGGCACACCATGACGCCCTGAGCGCCGCGCTGGCCGATCCGGCGATCGATCTGGTGGCGCTGGAGAAGGACAAGATCCGCGGCGCCGTGCGCACCGATTTCATCCTCTCCGCCGAGATCATCGCCATCACCCTGGGCACGGTGGCGGGCAAGGCCCTGGTGACCCAGTTCAGCGTGCTGGCCAGCGTGGCCATCGGCCTGACCATCGGCGTCTACGGCCTGGTCGCCGCCATCGTGAAGATGGACGACGCCGGTCTGGCCATGAGCCGCATGGCTGGCGACAGCGCTGCGGGCCGCGCGCGCCGCGGCCTGGGTCGGCTGCTGCTCAGTGCCGCGCCGCAGTTGATGAAGCTGCTGGGGGTCTTGGGCACGGTGGCCATGTTCCTGGTCGGCGGCGGCATCTTGACCCACGGCGCCCCCTTTCTGCACCATGCCATCGAGGCCATGCAAACCAGTCTGCCTGCCATGCTGACGGGAGTCGCCGGTCTGCTGGCCGATGCGGTCGTGGGCATCGTGGCCGGAGCGCTGGTGCTGGCTGGCGTCAGCCTGGTCGCGCGCCTGCGTGGCCTGCGCGGCTGACGACAGCCCGCCCGGTCTGCGCACAAATCGCCGGCTGGGCCGGCTTTGATGCGCTCGCAGCGCACCACGGGGGCGCCGACTTTGCTCCAATCAGGTTCCACTCACGACTGAGAACCTGCCGGCACCGCTCGGCCCCTGCATGGACGAGTTCGCCACCGATTTCGCAGCCTTTGACGCCCAGGACCTGGCCGAAGGCCCCCGTGCCGATTCAGGCCCGTTGAGCCGACGGGAGGCGGCGCTGGCGCGTCTGATGGACCGACTCTCCCGGCAGCCCGATTTCCCCTCGTTGGGCGAGGCCATGGGCGCTGTCCGCCGGGTTGCGCGGTCGGACGAAGCCCGGGTGCAGACGCTGGCCAGCACACTGATGAACGATGTCGGGCTGAGCCACCGCGTCCTGCGCCTGGCCAACTCGGTTCACTACCGCTCGGCCGGTGCCGGTTTGATCACCAGCCTGAGCCGGGCCATCGCGGTGATGGGCTTTGCCGAGATCGCCAGGCTCTCGGTCAGCAGCCGGCTGATCGATCAACTGCGCCAGCAACCCCACGCCAGCGCCCTGCGGGAAGAGTTTCTGCGCGCCCTGCTGGCCGGCGCCGTGGGCAACGAGCTGTGCTGGCGCCGAGACCTGCGCGAAGACGCCCATGTGGTCAGCGTGTTTCGCAACCTGGGCCGCATGCTGGCCTGCCTGCACTTTCCGGCCGAGGCACTGGCCGTGCGCCACGCCGTTCCACCGTCCGTCTGGCCCCGCGAGGACGCCGAGCAAGCGGCATCGCTGCAGATTCTGGGGGTGGACTATGGCGCCCTCGGCGCCTGCGCGGCCGAACGCTGGGGCTGGCCAGACAGCCTGCGCCGCGCCATCCGGCACACCGCCTGGCCCCACCACCCGCCCGTCAGCAAGACAGCCCAGCTGCGCTGCCTGGGCGGCGCGGCCAACGCGGTGGCCGACATGATCCTGTACACCGACCCGGCACAAGCCGCCGAAGCCTGCTCACGCCTGCA
>CALRVU010000316.1:0-4868 GCA_943371685.1 Bordetella parapertussis
GCTGCGGGTGCAGGCCGACATCCAGGCGCGTGCGCCAGGGGTGTTCACCAAGCAGGCCCTGTCGGCCTTCTTGCGCCGCCACACCGGCAGCACCAGCTACCTGATCGCGCTGAGCCGCGCCAGCCACCGCTTTGACCTGGACGGCGCACAAGCCGATGCCCTGAGCGACGAACACCGCCAGGCCGCGCTGGACGAACTGGCCCGCCGCCGCAGCCTGAACGAAGACCGCCGCGCCGAGGAAGAGCAGCAGCGCCGCAACCGCGCCACATTGCTGCGCGACTTTGAACACACCACGCTGACCGAAGCCAACTTCTGCGCGCTCAAGGGCGTCAGCGCCGAAGAGCTGCCCGGCCTGCTGGCGATCGCCCGCGAAGAAGCGGCGGCCCAACCGGCGCCGCGCCCGGGCCGGCCCGATGGCCGCCATGACCCGCGCCGGGAACCGCAACGCGACGGCCGCCCAGGCGGACGCCCCGATGCCCGCCCTGGCCAGCGGCCCGACAACCGTGGCGGTGGCCGACCTGCGGGCGGGCCTGACCGCCGCCCGGGCCCACCGCGCGGCAACCGCCCCCCGCGCAACAACGGCAATGGTGGCGGCGCCGCCAACTGAGCGTTGATCCGCTCAGCCGCCCCGATCAGCCGATGGAATCGCGCTGATAGGGCGGCAGGCGCGCACCGCAGTCGCGGCAAAAGCGCGCCTGGGGCAGATGGCCTTCGCTCAGGCACTCGGCGCAAGTCCGGGTGGTGGGCGGGTGGTTGGGGTTGAAGCGTTGCGCCGTGAACTCGGCGCTGACGATGCCGGTGGGCACGGCCAGCGTGCCCCAGCCCAGCAGCATCATCATCGATGCGATGAGCCGGCCCAGGTCGGTCTTGGGCGTGATGTCGCCAAAGCCCACCGTGGTCAGCGTGGTGATGGCCCAGTAGACCGCCACCGGAATGCTGGTGAAGCCGTGCTCGGGCCCCTCGACCACGTACATCAGCGTGCCCATCACCAGCACCACCAGCATCACGAACGACAGGAACACCAGGATCTTGCGCCGTGAGGCTTGCAGGGCCCGGCCCAGTGCGCCGAACTCCGCCACATAGGCGGTGAGCTTGAGCACCCGGAACAAGCGCATCAGGCGCAGCACCCGCACATCGATCAGCACATGCACGCCGGGCACCAGCAGGCCCAGCCAGGTGGGCAGCAAGGCGATCAGGTCAATGACGCCGTAGAAGCTGCGCGCATAGCGCCAGGGATGGCGCACGCAGGCCAGGCGTGCCGCATACTCGATGGTGAACAGGGCCGTGAAGACCCACTCCAGCACATCGAACCACTCGTGGTACTGCGCATGAACGGCCGCCATGCTGTCAAGCACCACCACCGCCACGCTGAGCAGGATGAGCCAGACCAGGGCCAGATCGAACCATCGGCCGGCCCGGGTGTCGGCCTCGAAGATGATGGTGTAGAGCGCCAGGCGCCAGCCCTGTTGCGGGCGGCCGGGGGATTGGGGATCAGAGTCGCTCGGGTTTGCAGTCACCATGGGCAGCGCGCCAGCTCAAGAAGCAGAGCGCGCAGCATAGCCCAGCCTCCCGGCTGGGCCGCACCGGTCAAGGTGGGTGCCCGATCAGGCGCGCACGCCGCGCTCGTTGCCCAGCCGGAAGCCGCTGACCACTTCAGTCAGGCGGGTGGCCTGGTCCTTCAGGCTCTCGGCGGCGGCGGCTGACTCTTCGACCAGGGCCGCGTTCTGCTGCGTCATCTGGTCGAGCTCGCCCACCGACTGGTTGATCTGGTTGAGGCCGGCGCTCTGCTCGGTCGCGGCGGTGGTGATCTCGCCGATCAGGTCGGACACCCGTTGCACACTCTGCAGGATCTCGGCCATGGTGGTGCCGGCCGTGCCGACCAGACGCGCTCCGGCATCGACCCGCTCCACGCTGGTGCCGATCAGGCTCTTGATCTCGCGGGCGGCGCTGGCGCTGCGCTGGGCCAGGCTGCGCACCTCGCCGGCCACCACCGCAAAGCCGCGGCCTTGTTCACCGGCGCGTGCCGCCTCGACGGCGGCATTCAGGGCCAGGATGTTGGTCTGGAAGGCAATGCCGTCGATCACGCCGATGATGTCGGCGATCTTCTGGCTGGACTGGTTGATCTCGCCCATGGTCGAGACCACCTCGGACACCACATCGCCGCCGCGGCGCGCCACGGTGGACGCGGCGTGGGCCAGCTGATTGGCTTGCGAGGCCACGTCCGCGCTCTGGCGCAGCGTGCCGGTCATCTGCTCCATCGACGAGGCCGTGGTCTGCAGGTTGCTGGCTGCCGCCTCGGTGCGATGGCTCAGGTCGGCATTGCCCACCGCCACCTCCTGGCTGGCGGTGTGAATGGAGTCTGCCGCGTCGCGCAGTTGCGAGACCAGCGTGCGCAGCGACTGCTGCATGGCACCCACAGCGCGCATCAGCACATCGGTTTCGCTGCGGCCATCGGCCCGGATCTCGCCACTCAGATCGCCCCCGGCAATGCGATGGGCGGTTTCGCCCAGATCGGCCATGGGGCGCACGATGCTGCGGGTCATCACCAGCCCCAGCGCACCGGAGACGAGCATGGTCAGCACCGCAATGCCGATCAAGCTGCTGCGGGTCAGGTCGATGGCCGAGAACACGGACTCGCCGTAGCTGACGTTGCGTCGCTCTTCGTAGGCCACCAGCACATTGGCCGCCTCGATGTACTCGTTGGCAATGGCTTTGAATGCTTCGCCGGCAGCAGCCTTGGCCGCTTCATCACCCCGCGCCTTGAGCAAGACTTCTCGCTGATCAAGATAGCGTTTGCGGACATCACCCATCTTGGCCAGTGCCGCTTTGCCCTCGTCAGTGGTTTCCAGCTCGACAAAGCGGTTCTGGACCACCGTGGTGCGTGCAGAAATCGCGCGCATGTTGGCGTCGAAATGACCACTCAGCGACTCATCGCTGCTCAGGCCGATGGCCAGGGCACGCTGGGAGTTGATGGTGATGTTCTCGCGCCATTCGCGCGCCAGCGCCATGCGCTCGGCCTGCTCGCCCAGCATGGTGTCGGTGGCTTTGCGGACCTGGCTGAGGTTGAGCAGCGTCAGGCCCAGCACCAGCAACATCAAGGCAATGACGGCGCCGTAGCCCAGCGCCAGGCGTTCCCCGATCCGAAGACGATTCAACAGCGGCATGTTTGCACCCAAGTCTGGACCAAGGTCCGCGCCAGCGGCGCTGACACCGAAGACTCTTGGAAAGCGCAGTCTGCCGTGCAGCGCGCCAGGACCATGCCGACATAAGCGGCCGGAATCCCCCGCGATTCCGGCTCAAGCCGCCGTCAGAGAAAGCGTTCGAGCAGGCGCTTGGAGTGGCGATCCAGCTGGGTCAGGTCCGGCACCAGGTAGGCAATGCCGTGGCCGCTGGTGATCAGCAAACGACCCCGGCCGGCCAGCCGGCGGATGTCTTCTTCCACCTTCAGCACCAGCGTGGTCGGGCCGCGGTCGGTCTCCACCGTCCAGGTGCTGGGCGTGGAGAAGGTGGAGACGGCGACGATCTTGCGGATCTCGGGCATGAACTCGCGCGAGGCCAGGGCATCGTCGATCAGGCTTCTCAGGGCGTCTGGCAGGGCTGAGAGCTTGGCAATCCAGGCCAGCTCGCGGCCCTCGGTGCTGACCAGCGACACGCCCTCGTCCGGCGCGGCCAGCGGGAAGGCGCGCACGGGGGTCACGCCTTCGTGGACCTCGCCGGCGGCCGAGGTGTAGACCAGGCGACCGAGGTCGTTGCGCAGCAGGGTGTAGTCTGGCGTCATGGCGGCCTCGTCAAGCAGAAGTGGCGCCATGCGCCGAGGGTTGGGGCAGCTGGCTGGCCAGCAGCACGGCATCGTGGTCGGACTCGCCGTCATCGCCCTCGGCCCGGCGGGCCTGGGCCTCGTACAGGCGCCAGTAGTGGCCTTGCGCCGCCATCAGTTCGTCGTGCGGGCCCACTTCCACCACCTCGCCGCGGTCCATCACCACCAGGCGGTCGGCCTTGCGCAGGGTGGACAGGCGGTGGGCAATGGCGATCGTCGTGCGGCCCTGGACCAGGTTGTCCAGCGCTTTCTGGATCTCCTTCTCGGTCTCGGTGTCCACGCTGGAGGTGGCTTCGTCGAGGATCAACAGGCGCGGATCGATCAGCAAGGCGCGGGCAATGCTGATGCGCTGACGCTCGCCGCCCGACAGGCCCTGGCCGCGCTCACCGACCAGCGAGTCGTAGCCTTGCGGCAGGCGCAGGATGAAGTCGTGCGCATGGGCGGCGCGGGCTGCGGCCACGACCTGCTCGCGCGTGGCGCCGGGCCGGCCATAGGCGATGTTCTCGGCAATGGTGCCGAAGAACAGGAAGGGCTCTTGCAGCACCAGGCCGATGTGGCGCCGGTAGTCGGACACGGCGAAGCGGCGAATGTCGACGCCGTCGACCTTGATCGCGCCGTCGGTCACGTCGTAGAAGCGGCAGATCAGGTTGACCAGGGTGCTCTTGCCGGAGCCGCTGTGGCCAACCAGGCCGATCATCTCGCCGGGCTTGATCTCGAGGTTGAGGCCGCGGATCACCGAGCGGTTGCCATAGCGAAAGCCGATGGATTCCATGGTCACGCCGCCGCGCAGCTCACCGGTGGGCACCGGGTTGGCGGGTTCGGGCACGTTCGAGACATGGTCGAGGATGTCAAAGATGCGCTTGGCGCCGGCCGCGGCCTTCTGCGTCACCGAGACGATGCGGCTCATCGAATCGAGCCGGCCATAGAAGCGGCCGATGTAGGCGATGAAGGCGGTGAGCACACCGACCGTGATCTCGCCCCGGCTGACCAGCCAGATGCCGAAGGCCCAGACCACCAGCAGGCCGACGTCGGTCAGCAGCGACACGGTGGG